>JAJZLD010000219.1 GCA_021803785.1 Pseudomonadota bacterium
GAAGGCGAGGCTGACCCGCGCGGTGCGCGAGGGCGGCATCTGCTACCTCGACGAAGTGGTCGAGGCGCGCAAGGACACCACCGTGGTGCTGCACCCGCTCGCAGACGATCGCCGCGTGCTGCCGATCGAGCGTACCGGCGAGCAGCTCGAAGCGCCGCCCGGCTTCATGCTGGTGGTGTCGTACAACCCGGGCTACCAGAACTTTCTCAAGAGCCTGAAACCCTCGACGCGCCAGCGCTTCGTCAGCCTCGCCTTCGACTTCCCGACCGCCGAGCGCGAGATCGGCATCCTCACCGGCGAAACCGCCTGCGACCCGATGCTCGCGCGCCGCTTGGTCTCCATCGCCGGCAGTCTGCGTACGCTCAAGGACGTCGACCTCGAAGAGGCGGTATCGACACGCCTGCTGGTTTACGCCGCACGCCTGATCGGTGCCGGCGTCGCGCCGCTGGTGGCCTGCCGAGCCGCAATCGTCGAAAGCCTGACGGACGACCGCGAGATCGCCGAGGCCTTGATGGAAGTCGTCGCCGCGACGTTCGGTGCCTGAGCCTATCGTGCCGATGCGCAACGCCGATGACCCCCGCCCGCTCGCGGTTGCCGCCGAGGCGCTGTACCTGATCAACCTGATGCTTGCCCCCGGCCTCGCCTTCGCGGTGCTCGCCTGGCTCTGGTGGCGCCGCCGCAGCACCGCGCATCCAGTCGCGCGAGTCCATCTGGAGCAGGCCTTCCGCGTCAGCCTGATCGGAGGCGCGTTGATCTTCACCACGCTGCTGATCGGCGCGATCGGTGGTTTTCGTGGCCCAGGTGTGTGGGTCGTCGTGATCCTCTACTTCACGGTGGTGCACTCATCGCTGATCCTGCTCGGCGTCGTCGGCTTGGTCAAAGCGATCAACCGCGAAGCCTGGCGCTACCCGCTGATCGGCTGATACCCCATGAGCGCTCCCGCCGCCGCGCCACGCCGCGTGATCCCGATTGCCAGTGTCGACGCGCCGCGCCGCCACCGCCTGCAAACGCGTCGCACCCTGTTCCAGGCCGGCTTCTTTGTGCTGTTCATTCTCGCGCCGGTGTTTGACCTGTTGCGGTACGACCTTGTTGCCGGCCACGCCTGGTTCCTCGGCATGCCGTGGCATATCGGCCTGGATGACTTCGCTGCGGGGCGTATCGATGCCGCGCAGGCTGCAGCGCAGGTGCTGCTCAAACTGCTACTGCCGATCCTTGCCACCGCGGTGGCTGTGCTCGGTGTCGCATGGCGTTGGGGCCGACTCTACTGCGGCTGGCTGTGCCCGCATTTCTCGGTGGTCGAAACGGTGAATCGCTTGATGCGCCGCGCCACCGGCAAGCACAGCGTATGGGACGCTCACCCCGGCCCGCTGCTGCAAGACGGCGGCGAACGCTGGCTGATCCGCCCGAACGGCAGCACCGAGCGGCTCGACGCGCGTTGGTGGTTCGTCGTCGTGCCGTTCGCAGTCGGCTTCGCGTTCATCTGGGCGGTGGTGCTGCTGACTTATCTGCTGCCGCCCTTCGAGATCTATCACAACCTCTTCACTGCATCGCTGACTCGCAACCAGGCGCTGTTCATCGGCGTCGCCACGCTGGTGCTGACGGGCGAATTCCTCTTCGCCCGTCACCTGTTCTGCCGCTATGGCTGTGCGGTAGGCATGCTGCAAAGCGTGGCGTGGATCGCGAACCGCCGCGCCATGGTGGTCGGCTTCGCGCGCGAACGCGCTGCGGACTGCGCCACCTGCCCGCAAACGCTGGGGGCCGGTGAAGCCGCATGCGTCGATGTCTGCCCGATGCGGCTCAATCCGCGCGACCTCAAGCGCCGCATGTTCGCCTGCACACAGTGTGCGCAGTGCGCCGTGGCCTGCAGCGAAATCCAGGCCGACAACCCCCGCGGCAGCCTGCTCGAATGGACCAGTGGCGACGCTGCAGCGCACTGCGAAGGCGGCTTTGCCTACAAGAAACACCCGGAGTGAGCGATGGAAGAAGTCGTAGGCGCCGCATGGCACCGCTTCATCACCCGAATCGCAAACCGCAGCTACCCCGAGGCCGCGGTGCAACTCGACGAAGTCGCCAACCTTGCCGGCCCACTGCTGCGTGCATTCGGCGGCGAGCCGGGCCTGCGTGTGGCAAGTGCCGGCGAAACCCGCCACAGCGCACGTCGCCGCTTGATCGACCACATCGCCGCCACCGGCGACAAAACCACCCACGCCGCGCTGGACAGCGAAACCCTGCGCCTGCCGGAACGCATCGCGCTTTTTCCGGAGCGAGCCCGTAATCGCGAGCTCTACCTGTGGTTGATCGCACTGGCCGGCGAAGTCAGCCGCCAGCCCTTGCCGGCGCAGCCCGCCGCTGCGGATGCACCGGCACCCTCAGCCCCGCCCGATGCCTCGCTCTGGGCTCGCGCCCGCGACATCGCGCGAGCCCTGGTGCTGATGCGCCCAATCGAATGGGACAAGGCCGACACCCGCGCCCATGCCGCGCGCAACGCTTGGCTGCAGCTCAACCAGCGGGCCGTGGCGGCAGTCCTTGCGCGCTACCCGGGCCTCGCGGCGCGCTACCGCCGCCTGGTCGATGCACATCTGGCGCAGCGCCCAGATCCGGCCAAGCTGCCGCCGGACGAAGCCGCCGCCGAACAGGCGATCCGCGCCGCGCTCCTCACGCCCGGCAGCGTCACTGCGCTGCCGGCTACGACGCGCGACCCGCACCCGGTGCCCTTGTGGCTGATGCCTGCGCTGGACACGCCACCCCCGCAGCCGCTGCACGCCGAAGCCGAAGATGATGCGCAACCCGGCAACGAGGCAAACGCCGCGCTGCGCGAACGCAAGCAGGCGCGGCGCGAAGACCTGCCGGACGGGCGCGACGGTTTCGTGCTGCCCTTCCGCGCCGAGAGCCTGCTGTCGTGGGCCGAGTATGTGCGGGTCAACCGCGCCACCGACGAAGGCGATGAGGATGCTGCCAGCGCGGCGCGCGAGATCGACACCCTGGCCGTGGCGCGCGGCGGCGAAACCTCCACCGCCAAAGTCCGCTTCGATCTCGATCTGCCCGCCGCGGCGCAAGACGACCTGCCGCTCGGCCCCGGCCTTACCTTCCCCGAATGGGACTGGAAGCGCCGCGCGCTGGTCGACGACCGCGTACGCGTACAACCCATGCGCGCCCGCGACGCCAACAACACCGAACTGCCCGAAGCGCTGCGTCGCGCCGCGCGCCGGCTACGCGCGCAATTCTCCGCGTTGGCGCCGCAGCGGCGCTGGCTGCGCGGCCAGCAGGACGGCCCCGAACTGGACCTCGACGCGCTGGTGCGCTGGCAGGCCGAGCGCGCCGCCGGCTGCGTGCAGCCGGAGCCCGGCGTGTACGCGGCACCGGTGCGCGCCGCACGCGATCTCGCCTGCCTCGTGATGGCCGATCTGTCGCTCTCCACCGATGCGCATGTCAGCGACACCCACAAGGTCGTGGACGTCGTACGCGAAAGCCTGCTGCTGATGGGCGAGGCCCTCGACGCCACCGGGGACCCGTTCGCCTTCTACGGCTTCTCGTCACTCAAGCGCAACCATGTGCGGGTACACACCATCAAGGAGTTCGACGAGGAATACGATGGCGCCGCGCGCGGCCGCGTGCAGGCACTCAAGCCCGGCTACTACACCCGCATGGGCGCCGCGCTGCGCTTTGCCACCAAGGTGCTCGGCGAACGCCCCAACGCCATGCGGCTGCTGCTCTTGCTGACCGACGGCAAACCGAACGACATCGACCACTACGAAGGCCGCTTCGCGATCGAGGACACCGCCGCCGCAGTGCGCGAAGCCCACCGCGCCGGCCTGCGCCCCTTCTGCGTCACGATCGACCGCGAAGGCGCCGACTACCTGCCCCACCTCTTCGGCCCGCACGGCTTCGTCGTGATCCGCGACCCGCAGGAACTGCCGCAACGGCTACCGCAGCTCTACGCACAACTCACGGCCGCTTGAGGGCCGACGACCCAGAGCGTTGCGCCGTCCCGACTTGCTAGGTCAGACGAGTGCGCCGGAATGCTGACAAAGCCCACCACCCCCGAACACAAAGGGATGCTGCTGCAGATATGCTTCCCTGCGAAGTCGTGCCGGTTTGGTGTGGATTCCGCGACAATTACTCTTCGAGTCAGTCCAATGCAGATCACGACAAAGGACTTAACTGTCACGTACCGTAACAGTGGGCAAGACGACGTCGCGGCCAAGACGCGTATTTGAGGTCTGCCCCTTCGACTCTCCATGCGGACCATTCAGGCGAGAATCGTCAGCCGGCGCGCCACCGCCAGGCGCGGTGATCTGCTCGAACGGCTCCGCCGTCTGGCCGAGGCCGCCGCCGCGTTCGAACACACCGCGCGCTGTCGCGTGTAGCACCGGCCTCGGCGCGCTCGCGCCTGTCATCTTGTCGTAACCCGCGCGACAGTTTTACTGTCATCTGCGCAGCCTAACTTGCGCGCTCCGTTTCATCTATGGAGCTTTGCGCAATGCGCTTCCACACTCTCACGCTGTCGCTGCTTGCCGCCGCCACCCTGGCGGCCTGCGGTAGCACGGACAGCACACCAACGGAACCGCCGGTGGTCGCGAAACCGACCCCGACCAACGTCATCTTCTTCCTCGGCGACGGCATGGGCATCACCACGATGACCGCCACACGCATCTATTCGGTGGGCGAAGACGGCGAGCTGACGATGGACACGCTGCCCGAAACCGGCTTCGTGAAGACCTTCTCGAACGATGCGCAGGTCACCGACTCCGCGCCGTCGATGTCGGCCTACATGACCGGCGTGAAGATGAACAACGAAGTCGTCTCGATGTCGAGCGATACCGTGGCGAAGAGCCCGAATGCGGACTTCACCAGCAACTGCGGCACCGCCAACGGTACGCCCGTCACCACGCTGCTTGAGCTCGCCAAGGCGGCTGGCCGCAGCACCGGTGTCGTAACCACTACCCGCGTCACGCATGCCACGCCGGCTGCGACCTACGCGCACGTTTGCCACCGCGACGCGGAAGCGGATATCGCCGCTGCGATGGTGCCCGCTGGCGCTGGCTACAACGAAAAACTCGCGGACGGCATCGATGTGGTGCTCGGTGGTGGCAAGCAGTTCTTCGTGACCAAGGATGCAGGCGGCAAGCGCGCCGACAAGCGTGACCTGACGGCCGAGCTGAAGAGCGCGGGCTACACCGTCGTCACCGACCGCGCCGGCTTCGACGCGATCGACGCGACCAAGGCCGGCAAGTTCGTCGGCCTCTTCACCTCCAGCCACATGAGCTACGACCTTGACCGCGATCCGGCCAAGGAACCGAGCCTCGCGGAGATGACGGTCAAGGCGATCCAGCGCCTGAAGCAGAACGAGAAGGGCTTCTTCCTGATGGTGGAAGGCGGCCGTATCGACCATGCGCTGCACGAGACCACCGCGAAGAAGGCGCTGCAGGACACGATCGCCTTCGACAACGCGATCAAAGCCGCGCTGGACGAGATGAAGAAGACCGACCCGACGCTGAAGAACACGCTGGTCGTCGTCACCGCCGACCATGACCACACCCTGGTGCTCAACGGCTACGCCAAGCGCACCGGCAAGACCAGCGCCGGCAACCCCGGCGTGCTGGGCCTGCTGCGCAACTACAGCGACGGCAGCGTGGCCAAGGATGCCGACGGCAAGCGTGTTCT
>JAJZLD010000008.1 GCA_021803785.1 Pseudomonadota bacterium
TATCTTTTCCCGGACGCCAACCTCGCCGGCGAGATGTATCCCGACCAGTCGCTCTACCCGGCCAACTCGGTGCCGATGGTGGTCAAGCGCATCAACAACACCTTCACCCGCGCCGACCAGATTCAGTGGTCGGAAGGCAAGAACGTCGGCGACGAAGGCTATGTCGATTTCTTCGCGCCGATCGTTGCGGATGCGGAAGCCGGTTTCGGCGGCGTGCTGAACGCCTTCGAACTGATGAAGTCGATGATCGAAGCCGGCGCCGCCGGTGTGCACTTTGAAGACCAGCTCGCGTCGGTGAAGAAGTGCGGCCACATGGGTGGCAAGGTGCTGGTGCCAACGCGTGAAGCGATCGCAAAGCTCGTCGCCGCCCGCCTCGCCGCCGACGTCATGGGCGTGCCGACGGTGCTGGTCGCGCGTACCGATGCCGAAGCCGCCGACCTGATCACCAGCGACATCGATGACACCGACAAGCCCTTCTGCACCGGCGAGCGCACCATCGAAGGCTTCTACCGTACCAAGCCGGGCTTGGAGCAGGCCATCTCGCGCGGCCTCGCCTACGCGCCGTACGCCGACCTGATCTGGTGTGAAACCGGCAAGCCGGATCTGGCCTACGCCAAGGCCTTCGCCGAAGCGATCCACGCGAAGTTCCCGGGCAAGATGCTGGCTTACAACTGCTCGCCGTCGTTCAACTGGAAGAAGAACCTCGACGACGCGACGATTGCGAAGTTCCAGAAGGAACTCGGCGCGATGGGCTACAAATTCCAGTTCATCACTCTAGCCGGCTTCCACAGCCTGAACTACTCGATGTTCAACCTCGCCTACGGCTATGCCCGCGAGCAAATGAAGGCCTTCGTCGAACTACAGGAAAACGAGTTCGCTGCAGCCGAGCGCGGCTTCACCGCAGTGAAGCATCAGCGCGAAGTCGGCACCGGCTACTTCGACGCTGTTACGACGACGATCGAACGCGACGCCTCAACCGCGGCACTGAAGGGCTCGACCGAGAATGAGCAGTTCTTTGATAAGAAGGACCACTGAACCCCTGGGAGCCACCCGGTCACAGAAGCCAACTGTGTAGAAGGTCCAAGAAGCCACTTCCCGCGTCTCTGACCCGGGGGCTAGCGCCGCATCGCGTGGGGGGACGCAGCGGCGCTCTTTTTTTGCACATACAGAACGCCATGGCGGCGCCCCCGCGAATGCAATGCGACGGCGCCGCACCAAGCGGCGAAGGTATTACTTGCCCGTCTGTCCGGTATCCCAGCAGGAATACTGGTTGCTCATCCAACGCTTGAAGCGGTAGATGCGGCGGTCGGGCCCTTCGTCCTGGTAGACGATCTCGTCAATGTACGGCGTTGGCGCATCGAGCCGCCAGCGCGAGCCTTTGCGGGTAAGCGAATGCCTGCCGCCGTCCAGCTTCACAACGTCAGGCAGTGCGGCACAGGCATCCACATTCCTTTCGTCCTTCTCGGCCGCCGCGAACGCAGCACCAGACATCATCAAACAAGCTGCAGCAGTAGCTGCGATCAGGGATGAAACGCTTGCGTGGGCGATACGCATTTGACTCTCCTTGTCATTCACAGCGTCACATGAACAACACCTCTGCTGCCATCAGCATAGTCGCCGCGCACAGGGCCGGCGGCGCAGCGGCTACACTACTTCGCGTTCGACCGGAAGTCGCCTGCGAATACCTTAACCAGCTTGGCCGGATCGAAATACTTGCGAATCGCCGCATTCACCTGCTCGACTGTCACCGCGTTGAGGCGGTCTTCGCGCTGCCGCTCGAAACTCATCGAACGCCCCAAATCGAGCTGCCCGGCGAGCATGCCAGCCAAGCTACCGTCTTGAGTACGGGCGAGCGAGATCTGCTGTAGCAACCCGCTGCGCGCCTCGTTCAGTTCTTCTTCACTGACCCCGTCGCGTACGAAGCGCAGAAGCTCTTCGTCCAGGGCCGTGCGCAAACGCTGCAGGCCCTGCGGCGCATACATCGCGTACAGTACCAGCCCGGTATTCTCCTCACGGGCGTTGGCGCGTAATGCCGAGCCCGCGCCGTAGCTCAGGCCCTCCTTCTGCCGCAAGCGATCTGCCAGCCGGCTCTTGAGACCCGCCCCGCCTCCAAGGATCTGGTTGGCAAGCACCACGGCCGGGTAGTCGGCGGAATCGTCGCGCAAGGGCATCGCCAATCCGCCGATGAAGAAGGCGTTCGCTTTGTCCGGCGTTTCGAGCAAGATATCGGTCGGCTTCTTCTCGCGGAACGGCTGAGGCACGCGCGCGTAGGGTTCGCCGGACTTCCACGAGCCCAACAGGCGGGTCAGCTGTGCCTTGGTCGCAGCCTCGTCAAAGTCCCCCACCAGCGCTGCCTGCGCATTACTGGCGCCGTAGAAACGCCGATGGAAGGCCGACAGTGCCTTGGGTGTCACCGCCTTGATGTCGGCGATTTCTTCGTCCACCGTGCCAACGTAGCGCACATCGCCCTTGGGCCAAGGGTTGTCGTAGCGGCCGATCGCACGCATCGCGACCGACTGCGGTTCCCGGCGCCCACTCTCAAGCGCTGCGATGGACTCAGTGCGGAGTTGCTCCAACTCAGCGGCCGGGAAATCCGGCTTGCGCAGCACCCGCTCGAGCAGATCAAGGAAGGCTGTGAGCTTGTCGCGGCGCGTCTCGAAACTGATCAACACGGCGTTACCGTCCTGCGCAGAAATGGACAACTGCGCCTTCATCGCGTCGAGCGCGTCCGCAATCTGCTGACGGCTCTGACCGCCAGCACCCCGCGTCAGCATCGCCGCGGTGAAGTCGGCAACGGTTTCCTGCCCCACCAAGGAACGTTCATTGCCCATACGCAGCACGATCTGGCCATGCACCGTGTTGCCGCGGGTGCGCTTGGGCAGCAGGGCGATCTTTGCGCCATTCGGCAACGCGCTGCGATGAACCCGCGCTTCGATGTTTTCCGGCGACGGATCGAAGGCCTCACCGGCTGCTTGGGTCTCCTTGCCTTGGTAGCCCTCCAGCAGGCCGGCGAGCGCCGGCGCCTCGGGCACGTCGACCCGAACCGGATTGTCGGTCGGGATGAACTGGCCAAAGGTCCGGTTTGACGCCTTGAAGTAGAGGTTGGCAACCCGCTGCACATCGGCCAGCGTTGCCTGTTCAATACGGTCGCGCGCGAGGAAGAACAGTCGCCAGTCACCAAGCGCGATGGCTTCGGACAGTCCCACGCCGAAATGCGCCGGATCATTGAGCGTCTTCTCAAAGCCATTGAGCAGGGCAACGCGGGCGCGATCGAGTTCCGCCTGGGTGATCGGCTTGCGCGCGAGGTTCTCGACCACGTCGACGAGGATCTTGCGGGCCTCGCTGCGCGACTGCTGCTTCGTGAGTTGCACGAAGAATGTCATGTAGCCCGGCTCGGCCAACTCGAAGTTCCAGGCGCTGACGCTCGCCGCCTTGCCTCGCTCCACAAGGGCCTTGTGCAAGCGGCCGCTCGGCGCATCACCGAGTATGTATGAGAGTAATGAGAGCGCCGCGGTATCCGGATGTGAGCCTGCCGGCACATGGTAGAGCGTACCGACGAGTTGTATGTCACCCACTCGAGCCAGCGCGACTTCGCGCTCGCCGTCCTGCACCGGTTCGCGTGTCCAGGTCGGAGTCAGCTGTCGCGCGGGCCGCGCGATCGGCATGAAGTAGTTGGCGATCTTCTGCAGCGTGGCAGCGGCATCGAACTTGCCGGTCACAGTCAGCACCGCGTTGTCCGGTTGATAGTAACGGCGGTAGAACGCCTGCAGATTCTCGATACGCACGCCTTCGACGTCAGCACGTGCGCCAATCGTCGATTTGCCGTAGTTGTGCCACTGGTAGGCTGCGGCCGCCATCTTTTCCCACAGGATCTGACCCGGATTGTTCTCGCCAGACTCCATTTCGTTGCGCACGACGGTCATCTCTGAATCGAGATCGGTCTTCGCAATGAAGGAATTGACCATGCGGTCAGCCTCCATGCGCAAAGCCCAGTCGAGGTTGTCGTCCGACGCCGTGAATGTCTCGTAGTAGTTCGTGCGGTCGAACGACGTCGTGCCGTTCATCTGCATGCCACGGCGCTTGAACTCCGCGTCGATGGTGTTGCCGGGGAAATTCTTCGACCCCTTGAACATCAGGTGCTCAAGCAGGTGCGCCATGCCTGTCTCACCGTAGTGTTCATGCCGGGAGCCCACCAGATAGGTGATATTCACCGTGGTGCTGGGCTTGGTCTCATCCGGCGCGAGCAAGACCCGCAGGCCGTTCGGCAAACGGTATTCGGTGATACCCTCCACGCTGGTAACGCGCTGAATTCCTTGCGGAAGGCTGATGGCAGCCGGTGCCGCATCGGCCCAACCGACTGCAGGTGTGAATACCAGCCAAAGCCCTAGCACAAGGGCCCGCGAAAAGCCGCTACGGACGTGCATGCATACTCCCAGATGGTTCGGCAACAAGTGCCACGAATGAACGACGGCCGCATCGCGGCCGCCTGCCTGGCTATGACCAGCCGCTCCCATACGGGTTCGGCACGAAGTTCAGCTCACTTGCAGCGGATCACGAACTCGAACTCTTTCGCTGCCGTTTCGGCGTGCGATGCAAGCTCGTGGCCGGTCTGTCGGCAAAAGGCCTGGAAATCACGCACCGAGCCTGGGTCCGTGGCGACCACGCGCAGCGTCTCACCGGCGTGCATTTCGGCAAGCGCTTTTTTTGCCCGCAGGATCGGCAAGGGGCAATTGAGCCCGCGCACATCCAGATCGCGATTAACGTCCATCCAAGACTCCCGAGACAGGTAAAGGCTGAAGTTTCATTTTAGCGCCCAGCACGCGCCACCCCGTGCACGTCATCGTTGCTGTTGCTTCTCCAGCTCACGACGCCGGTCCTGCAGCTCTGCCAAGCGCGCTTCAGCAGCGGCCTTCTCGTAGTAATCGCCGTCGCGCGCGCGAAGCCCGAGCGTGAGTTGTTCGATCGCAGAGTAGAGCGCCCCACGCAGGACGTAGACCTCCGCCTGGGCACGATGTTGCGACAGGCGATTGCCTTGCGCTGCACTCGCCTTGGCGAGGCGGCTGTAAAGCCGATCGTCAGCGCTGTTTAAGCGGATCTGGTCATTCGCCAGCGCCGCTGCCTCGCGGGGTTTGCCAGCCGCCATCAGGGCATCAATCTCGCCATAGACTAGCGCGCTGCTCTGCGGAAAACGCTGTCGCGCCGCTCGCAGAATGCGCACCGCATCCATGTTGGCGCCAGCGGCCCGGTGCACATCGGCATCAAGCAGGTCGACCATGGCACTGCTCACATCGAGCTTGCGCAAGGCAGCGACATCCTTCTGCGCATCGGCAACCTGGTTGAGCCGAAGATGGGCACGAGCGCGTGCGTACCAATGCACGGCAGCGGCATTCACGCGTTGTGGTGGCTCGCCGGCAAAGCGCGTCAGGATGTCTTCCGGCACCTGTTCAAGGCTCTCGATCTTCGCCTTGACCAGGGAGAAGTCGATCGAATCGACCACTTGCCGATACGGCAGTTGCTGCACCCGGTTGGCCACATCACCGATCCGCTCGCTGGTCAGCGGGTGGGAGCGCAGGTAGGCAAACGAGCCGCTATCGAAGAGCCGCGTCGCACGATCGAGGCGCTCGAAAAAACTCAGCATGCCACGCGTGTCGAACCCCGCAGCGTCGAGCACTTGTAGGCCAATGCGATCCGCTTCGCGTTCGTAGTCGCGCGAATACGCCAGCTGCGCGCTCGCCATCGCCGCCTGCCCCGCCGAAAGCGCTGCACCGGCGGCATCGGCGCTCGAGCGCGAGGCAAGGATCGCCAGCACCAGCGAGGCGAGCATCATGTAACCCATGTTCTGCTGCTGCGCGACCATCCGCGCCATGTGGCGCTGCTGCACGTGCGAGATTTCGTGCGCCATCACCGAGGCCAGCTCGGATTCGGACTGCGCCGCGACGAACAGCCCGGTATGGAAGTACAGCACGCCGCCAAGGGTCGCCGCCGCGTTGATGGACTTGTCGTGCAGCACGAAGTAACGGTACTGCTGGCTCGGCGTAGCACTCACGGCGACCAGCCGCGAACCGATGCGCTCGAGGTAGTCCTCCAGTTCGGGGTCGTCGACATAGCGCGCGTCACCGAAGCGGATCTCACGCACGATCGCCGCGCCAATCTGGCGTTCCATCTGCGGCGAGATGTCGGCCTGCGCGGAATCCCCCAGATCGGGCAAGCCGTCGGCCAGCACGCGCACGGAGAACAGGAAGGCGAGCAGGCCCGCCAGCAGTCGCTTTTTCATGAGGGTATGATACCGGGCGGCCTTCGCAGCCCTTGTGCCGGGCTACAGAAGGTAACAAATCTTCCTCTTCCCGTCGCCCGACATCGTCACTCACCCGCCCACCATGCCCAACCGCCCCGACTCTCCGCTCACACACTTCAACGCGCGCGGTGAAGCGCACATGGTCGATATCGGCGCGAAGGGCGAAACCACCCGCGTAGCGCGGGTGCGTGGCCGGATCACGATGCAACCGGAAACACTCGCGCTGATCCTGCGCGGCGATGCGAAGAAAGGCGACGTGCTCGGCATCGCACGCATCGCGGGTATTCAGGCATCGAAGCGCACGGCCGAATTGATCCCGCTGTGCCATCCGATCCCGCTGACGCGCGTTGCAGTCGACCTGAAGCCCGACGTTGCCGCATCGGCGGTCGAAGTCGAAGTCACCGCGGAGACCGTTGGCCGCACCGGCGTCGAGATGGAAGCCCTGACCGCCGCCTCGGTTGCCCTGCTGACGATCTACGACATGTGCAAAGCGGTCGATCGCGGCATGCAGATCGAGGCGATCCGGCTCGTCGAAAAACTCGGCGGCAAGTCCGGTCACTGGCAAGCAGACTGAAGCACGCCCCCACAAGCGGAACGACCAGAAACCATGAGCAAGGAAGTCGAACTCAAACTCGCGCTACCAGCGCAGGCGCTGCCCGCATTGCGCGCGCACCCGCTGATTGCCGACGCCCCGGTTGAAGGCGCCGACGGCGTGCTGCTCAACACCTACTTCGATACGCCCGGGCTTGAACTGCGATCGCGCAAGATTGCGCTTCGCTTGCGCAAGGATCGCGAGCGCTGGCTGCAGACGGTGAAATGCGCTGCCGCGTCACTTGGTGGCCTCGCCAGCCGACCCGAGTGGGAACACCCCTACCGCGACGAGCGCTTTGACTTCAGCGTTATCGACATCCCGGATGTGCGGACCGAACTCGAAAGCGTCCGTAGCCGACTCGCGCCGGTGTTCACAACAACCTTTCACCGCCAGACACGTCGACTGACCCCCGCGCCCGGTATCGTAATCCTCGCGATGATCGACGAGGGCACGATCGAGGCTGGCGGCCGCAGCAGCCCGATCTGCGAACTTGAACTCGAACTGGTCAGCGGTGACGGCAAAGATCTCTATGCACTCGCCTGCCGGCTCGCGGCCGACTTGCCTTTGCGCCCCGAAGACGCGAGCAAGGCGCAGCGCGGTTATGAGCTGTACCAGAACCTCAGGCCCGCCCCCCGGCGCGCCCGGCCGGTGGCGCTCACCGCCAAGACCGAGGCACGCGAGGCGTTCCGGCAACTCGCCTTCGAATTGCTCGCGATGTGGCAGACGAATGAGGCTCTCGCCCTGCGCCTCGACGACCCCGAGTACGTGCATCAGGCCCGCGTGGCGCTGCGCCGCTTGCGCACCTTGCTCGGGTTGTTCCGCCGCGCGCTGCCGAAAACGCTGACGCAGGAGTGGCGGTCACGCTTCGCTGCGCTTGCCAACGGACTTGGCGCGGCGCGCGACGCCGACGTGGTGCTGGACACCCTGCTTGCGCCGATCACGAGACAAAGCCCTGTCGGTAGCGATATGCAGCGCCTCGTCGCCGCGCTCGAGGCCCATCGGGATGCCGAGCGCGCAAACCTGCGGCAGATCGAAGCCTCTGCCGAACGCGGCCGTGCGCAACTTGAATTCGCTGCGGTCCTGCATGCGCTGAAACCGGACGCCGAGGAGTGGGTCGGCAGCATTGCACGTCGCGCCATGAAACGGTTGCGACGTGAGGCGCGCACAAGCCTCGCTGAAGCGGTTGCCGGCGATGTGGCACAGCTCCATCGACTGCGCATCGTGCTCAAGCGCTTGCGCTATGGCCTCGATTTCTTTGCCTCGCTGTGGCCGCAAAGAGTGCCGGAATACGCGCGCGCCCTGGCGAAACTGCAAGAGGATCTGGGCGCGATCAACGACGCAGCGATGGGCAATCGTCTGCTCGGCGAACTTGCCGCCAGCGACCCCGGGCTCGCCGCAGCGCGGGCATTCACCGCAGGTTGGCACGCACCACGCATCGCGCAGTTGCGCGCCAACGCACTTGTCGATGCCGAGGCCCTGCTCAGCAGCCCGGCCCCCTGGAAGAAAGGCAACGCAAAATGAGCGAGCCCGACACGCTGGATCTGCTGCTTTGGCGCCATGCCGAAGCGGAAGATGGCTACCCGGACGCCCAGCGCAAACTGACCGAGCGCGGCCAACGCCAGGCCGAACGCATGGCGGCCTGGCTCAAAGCCCATGCCCCCGACAATCTCAAGATCATTGTCAGCCCCACAACCCGCACCCGGCAGACAGTAGCCCCGCTGGGTCGCGAACATGAGATCGACGCCGATGTCGGCACCGAGGCAGGGCCCCAAGATCTGCTACGCGCCGCGGGTTGGCCCGATGCACGTGGCGCAGTGTTGATCGTGGGGCACCAGCCAACGCTAGGCCAGGTCGCCGCCGAGCTTCTTGGCCAACCGGGAGGCGAACTTTCGTTCAAAAAAGGCGCGCTGTGGTGGTTCCGTGTGCGCGAGCGCTACGGCGTGCCAGAGACAGTGCTCCGCGCCGTGATCCCGGCAGAGTTGACCTGATCTGACCGACCCAAAACAAAAAGGGCGCACTTCGGTGCGCCCTTTTTGTTGCTGTGAGCACGCTCAGTCGGTCGCGCGCGCAACGCGGCGCTGACGAACTGCGGCGGCCAGCGTCTCGAGCACGCCGACGCTGTCTTCCCAGCCAATGCACGCGTCCGTGATGCTCTTGCCATACTCTAGTGGCTTGCCTGGCACCAGATCCTGACGACCATCCTTGATGTGAGATTCGACCATCACCCCGATGATGCGGTCTTCACCCGCAGCCAGCTGGCCAGCAACATCCTGCGCCACAACGATCTGACGCTCGTACTTCTTGCTGCTGTTGGCGTGCGAGAAGTCCACCATCACTTTGGCAGCCACGCTTGATGCGGCCAGCTCCTTGCACGCCGCGTCCACGCTGGCTGCGTCGTAGTTGGTCGTCTTGCCGCCGCGCAGGATGACGTGGCAGTCCTCATTGCCACTGGTCGACACGATGGCCGAATGACCAGCCTTTGTCACCGACAGGAAGTGGTGCGGCGCGGCAGCAGCCTTGATCGCATCTACAGCGATCTTGACGTTACCGTCGGTGCCGTTCTTGAACCCGACCGGGCACGACAGGCCCGAAGCCAGTTCGCGGTGCACCTGCGACTCGGTCGTACGCGCACCGATTGCGCCCCAGGAGATCAGATCGGCGATGTATTGCGGCGTGATCATGTCGAGGAACTCGGTCGCGCAGGGCAGGCCCATCTCACTGATCTCCCACAGCAACTCGCGGGCGATTCGAATGCCGTCGTTGATGCGGAAGCTACCGTCGAGCATCGGGTCATTGATCAGGCCCTTCCAGCCGACGGTAGTGCGCGGCTTCTCGAAGTACACACGCATCACGACCAGAAGATCGTCCTTCAAACGGTCAGCTTCGACCTTGAGGCGGCGGGCGTAATCCTTGGCGGCCTCGGTATCGTGGATCGAGCACGGGCCGATCACGACGAGCAGGCGATCGTCCTGGCCATGGAGAATGCGATGGATGCCGCTGCGTGCATCGTACGCCGTCTGCGCCGCCTGGGGCGTGGCCGGAAACTCTCGCAGGACATGGGATGGAGGCACCAGTTCCTTGATTTCGCGGATGCGGACGTCGTCGATATGCAGGCGGATTGAGGCGTTCATAAGTTCCGGTTCCAGGTCAGACGGCCGGGAGGTGGGGCGCCATATGGCGCGCAATTTTTTTAACCACAGCCCGGATTGAGCGCACGATTATAGCTCACAAATTTCCTGGACGCCGCAGCGGGCATGACGAGCGACACACCCTCCACGCCCCCCAACGCTCGGATACGCGGGCGCTAAAGTGCCGATACATGACGTTGGAAACGCTCGCCAAGGTCGATGACACTTCCAAACTCAGCCTCTCTGCTGTGGCTGAGTAAACGTGAATCGACCCAACCGAAGTTGATGCACCACGCCGCCGGTCGTGATCTAAAGACCGCCGCACCACCACAGCGCGCGTAGCACGGCGGCCAGGAACGGGCTCAGGCGATGTGGCCGCAGAAGCTGTCGAGGAGTTCGCGCTCGCGTTCGGCGAGATTGGCAGCTTGCGTGATCGCCTTCAGGTCCTCTTTGGTGGCAAGCGCCTGATTCAGGAACGCCCACTGCTGGCGTGCGAGTTGAAGATCGCCCTTCGCCGCATCCGGCAAGCCAGTGTCCGCGTTGAGCGAATCAAGGCGGTCGGAAAACGTCTTGCGCATCTGATCCAGTTGCAGCGACGCGTCGGGCGCTGCCTGACTCCACTGGCGCATCAGCGCGATGCGGGCCATACGCTGGGTCAGCATGCGTGCCTCGCTCGCATCCGCAAGGCGACGCGCTTCGTCACTCGCCTGCGCCTTGGCAAGTTGATTGACGAACTGCATGCCCTGCTCACCCAGATCCTGCGCCAGCGACGCAACACGGCGCACGCCTTCCGGCGCGGGTTTCGCGCCCCATGCCATGCGGTACACCCGCCAGCGCTGTTCGATCAGCAGCATCTGCTCACCATGCACGCTGCGTCCGAGGGCAGCGAACAGCTGACCGAACGCGCGGGTCGAATCCTGCAGATGCAGGCCGGCACGCTGAACGTCGATACCCACGCCCATCTGCATCCAGTACTTGCCAATCCGCTCGGCATGCATCGCGAGTTGGCCCGCATGGTTAATCACGACGCGAGGTGTCGCCTGCGGCGCGGCCTTCTTCACCGCAGCGGCGAGCGGGCCCGAGACCAGCGAGGCAAAGCCCAGCAGCACAAGCTCACGTCTGCGCATCAACGCCTCCTTACGCGGTGCCGCCAACCGTCAGGCCATCGAGCCGGATCGTCGGCTGGCCGACGCCGACCGGGACGCTCTGCCCTTCCTTGCCGCAGGTGCCGACGCCCGGATCCAGCGCCAGGTCATTTCCGATCATCGAAACCCGTGTCAGCGCATCAGGGCCGTTGCCGATCAGCGTCGCCCCTTTCACCGGGTAGGCCAGTTTGCCGTTTTCGATCATCCACGCCTCGGCAGCAGAGAAGACGAACTTGCCTGAGGTGATGTCGACCTGCCCGCCACCGAAGTTGACCGCGTAGAGCCCGCGCTCGACCGACGCGATGATTTCCTGCGGATCATGCTGACCAGCCAGCATGATGGTGTTGGTCATACGCGGCAACGGCAGGTGCGAGAACGATTCGCGGCGGCCATTGCCGGTGGATGCCACGCCCATCAGCCGCGCGTTGGTCATGTCTTGCATGTAGCCGGTGAGGATGCCATCCTCGATCAGTACGGTGCGTTGCGTAGGATTGCCTTCATCGTCGACCGTGAGCGATCCCCGACGGCCCGGCAGTGTGCCGTCATCCACTACGGTGACGCCCTTCGCAGCAACGCGCTCACCAATGCGGCCAGCAAAGGCCGAGCTGCCCTTGCGGTTGAAGTCGCCCTCAAGGCCATGGCCGATCGCCTCGTGCAGCAGGATGCCTGGCCAGCCGTTGCCCAGCACCACAGTCATCATGCCGGCCGGCGCGGGCCGTGCAGCAAGGTTGGTACTGGCTTGGTGCACCGCCTTCTGCGCGAAATCGCGTAGCACTTCATCGGTGAAGGCGGCGTAATCGTGACGGCCGCCGCCGCCGGCCGACCCCTGCTCACGGCGACCGCCCTCTTCCATGATCACCACCACCGACAGACGGGACAGCGGCCGCACGTCGGCCGCCATGTGGCCATCGGCGCGCGCCACCATGACTACTTCCCAGGTTGCCGCGAGCGAGGCCATCACCTGAGTAACGCGCGGGTCGAGGCCGCGTGCGATCTGCTCGATGCGTTCAAGGAGGCGCACCTTCTCGGCATCCGGCAGGGAACCGATCGGATCGTGCGCCGGGTACAGCGCAGGCCGCTGTTTTGCGGCGCGCACCGGCACCACGGCGGCTGCACCCGCAGCAGCGATCGCGCGCGTAGTCTTCGCCGCCGCCTCCAGTGCTGCGGCGCTGATGTCGTCCGAATAGGCGAAGGCCGTCTTCTCGCCGCTCACCGCACGCACGCCAACACCTTGCTCGATGTTGAAGGAGCCGGACTTGACGATGCCCTCCTCCAGGCTCCAGCCCTCGGCGCGCTGGTATTGGAAGTACAGGTCGGCATAGTCGAGGCGATGTGCCATCAGAGTGCCAAAGCATCGCTCGATCGAAGCCAGGTTCAAGCGCCCCGGTGCTAGCAGCAGGCGCTCGGCGGTATCCATTGCGTGCTCGGTTGTCGTAGTCGTCATGTTGTTCCAGTCAAAGTCGGCGGTGCTGCAAGGCCGGCAGGCTCTCGCGCAGCGTGCGCTGATGTTCGGTGTCGATGTCGCCCAGCACCACGCCGGCGCCGCGCGGCAGGTGCGCGAGCACCGTGCCCCAGGGGTCGATCAGCATGCTGTCGCCCCAGGTGCGACGGCCGCCCGGGTGCTCACCCCCTTGCGCGCTGGCCAGTACGTAGCACAGGTTTTCAACCGCCCGTGCGCGCAGAAGCACTTCCCAGTGCGCGCGGCCGGTGGTTTCGGTAAATGCAGCGGGCAGCACGATCAGAGCCAGATCGCCCATTGCACGGAAGAGTTCAGGGAATCGCAGGTCGTAGCAGACCGCAAGCCCGACGCGGCCAAACGGGGCATCGAAGGTGACGACCTCGGCGCCAGCCTCAATCGTGCGCGACTCATCATAGGCTTCCGTACCCTTGCGGAAGCCGAACAGATGCAGCTTGTCGTAACGCGCGACGCGGCGTCCGGTGTCGTCGTACACCAGGATCGCGTTACGCACCTTGTCGTCAGCTTCAGCGGTGAGCGGGATCGTGCCGCCGACGAGCCACACCCGATGCCGCACGGCGGTCTCGGCCAGAAAGCGTTGCAACGGGCCATCGCCATCGGGCTCGCGCAGCGCGAGCTTGGCCGTTTCGTCCGGCGAAATCAGCGCGAAGTATTCCGGCAGCACAACCAGTTGGGCGCCGCCGGCCGCCGCCTCGGCGATCAGGCGCTCAGCCTCCTGCAGGTTTGCCGCAACGTCGGGGCCCGACACCATCTGCACCGCGGCCACACGGTATGCCTTGCTCACTGCTCACCTCTGTTGTTGTCCGAATGTGCGGCACCGCCCGAGAGCTTGCGCACCCGCGGTTCGTCCCAGCTGCCGTCCACGGCGTACTCGTAGGTAAAGATCTTCTCGATCGGGTCGCGCAAGACCTTCTGCGCAAGATACGCCACCAAGCCGACCGCCGGGTTGAGCGTGCCGATCGCCGGCCCCAGCGCCGCCCCGAGCGCAACGGTTTCCGACAGCGTTGGCTGTACCTGAACCTGCAGCCGCTGAGTCTCCGCGCTCAGGTCCACACTACCGCGCATCGACACCTGCGCCGCAGGCCCGCGGATCGAGAAGTCTTCGGTCCGCATCACGCCGTGGCTGATTTTCATGCTACCGGAAACGCTGTCGAAGGCGAATCCTTCGGAAAACACGTCGCGGAAGTCCAGCGTGGCGCGACGCGGCAGCGCCTGCAGGCTGAACACGCCGAGCAGGCGCCCCATGCCTGGATCGATCTTGCTGAACTGACCCGATGAGGCCTTGACTTCGAAGCCGCCGGACAGCGAGCCGAGCTGCGGTGCTTCCGGCGCCCCTTGCCAGTCGAGGGAGCCTGTGGCGCTCACCTCTCCCCGGCGCAGCAAGCCCGCATGGCCCAGCCGGCCGAGCAATGCGCCGGCATCGTGTGCATCGAGCTCGAAGCGCACCCGCGTATGGCCATCGATGTAGGCACCGGTCATCGCCACCTTGCCGTCGTCGTTGGTCAACAGCAGTTCATCGAGCAACCAATCGTTGCCGTCGGGCGTGCCACGGAGGGTCAGCGCGCCCAGTTCGCGGGCGGCATGTGCAAACGACGCCACCTTGATGTCCAGCCGCGGCATCTGCCGCTCGCCACCGTTCGCCTGCTCAACCAGCGGCAATGTGCGGCGCTGCGCGGGCAGCAACGCAAGGCGAGATAGCCGCGCCTGCACCCGCCCTGCACCCGCCATGTCGATAGAAACCTCGCCTTCGGCTGCCGGGCCCTTCAACTGCCCCTGCCACAGCGTACTGGTACGCTGGGCAGTGAAGCCCTGATCGTGGAAGCGCAGTCCCTTGAGCACCAGATCGCCGGCACGCAGGTCGATACTGTCGAAAGGCGGCGCACCCTCGTCATAGCCAGAACGCCCGATCGCGCTACGCCACGCGTCAAGGTCAAGGCGATCAAGTCGCGCACGCAGCGCCAGCCCGTGCGCCGGAAGGCTCGCCTCGGCGCCGCCAAGTGCCAGCACACCTTGCTCGATCTGCAAACCCTCGGGGCGCTCGGAGAGTTCGAACCTGACCCGCGCACGCCCGGCCAATCCGCCCTCCACCTGCTGCCGACCCTGCTGCCCGCTGCCCGACCAGCGCCAGTCCAGATGCATCGGCTGCACTTGGCTGGCGGGTTTGTTGAACGGCTCGGGCAGGCTGGATGCAACGCCCAGCAAGCTGGTGTCGAGCGCAAGGCTGACATCGTGTTCGCGCGTTACGACGCGCGCCGTGACCGGCGTTTCCCCCGCGAGGTGATCCCATACCGGCGAAGGGAACTGGCTCGCCAGATGCCGCACCGCGACGCTGCCGCGCGCCTCGATCTCGATGGCCCCATCGCGCCGCGTATCACCGCGCACCTTGACCGGCGTGCCAAGGAACAACCCGCTCGCCTCGGGAATCGCGAAGCGCGATTCAGTGAAGCGAAAGCGACCGCTGGCGGACGAGAGTTCCGGCAAACCCGGCAGCAGACGCAGCCGGTTGTCGGCAAACCGGAATTCGCCCTCGGTCGTGGTCTTCACTGGATCGGCCAGGGGCACGGCGAGGTGCAAACTCAGCGCACCATCGCCCACCGCCTCGACGCCGCGCGTGAAATAGCCGACGCTCGCAGCGATCGGGCTGGCGTTGAGAAACTGCAAAAACTCCCGCGTCGGGCCGGCGGCATGGCCATCCACCACCAGATGCCCTTGGTTCAGGTCGGCGACCACCGCCTTCACCTTCGATACGTTTGCGCCGAACACCTTGCCGCGATCGGCGTCGATTTCCATCCGCGCCCGGTTGAAGTGCAGCGAGCCGTCAATATCCTCGATCGCCGGCCAGGCCGGCGCGTAGGCAAGCCTTGAGCCGCGCACACGCGCGTCGACGGTGAAGGCGCCTTTCGGATCGTCGGTAAACGGGAAATGCGCCAGATCGCCGCGCAACACCAGTCGCGCATCCTCGGCCACACCACCGGTGATCGCATCGCGCAGCCAGTGCCGCACGTCGCTGGCCACCACCAGAGGCATGTAGCGCCACACGGCGCGGCCGTCGGCGCGGCTCAGCTGGGCGGTGATGTCGATCTCGCCGGGTCCGGTGCCGTGCGTGCGCCATACGCCACTTGCGCTGCCCGCTGCATCAGCGTTGCTGAAGCGGCCATCGATCAGGCGCACGCTGGCTTCGCCTTTGCGCAGCGTCCAGTCGCCAACAAAAGCGGCTTCGTCGATCGGGATCTCGCCTTGCTCGAACACCGCTGGCAGCGCGATCGTGCCCTTGGCAACGCTGAGGTCGTAGCGGCCGCCGCGCTCATTCGCCTCCAGCGAACCCGACCAACCGTCGCCGCCAGGCCAGAGGCCGTGTGGCGCAAGCCCGAGCCCCTTGAAGCGGGTGGCAACCCGATACTGCGCCGGCACGCCGTCTTCACCGGTCCAGACAAGCTTGATCTGCTCGAACACGCCGTGCGGCGCGAGCACTTGCAAACGGTCGCGCCACGCAGAAGGAAGCGGCAGGTGCGCAGCCATGGCCGCCAGGGCGCCCACATCCAGCTGGGTTGCAGAAAACTCGCCATGCGCCGGCTTGCCGCCTTCGGCCGCGCTGCGCTCCAGATGGAAGCTGGCCGGGGCAAGCGCCTGCCCTGCACCGGTATGAAGCGCCAATTCGCGCCCACCGATCAGCCAGGTGCCACCCCGCCGCGCCACTTCGACATGCCCGGTCAGGCGGCGCAGCGAGAGCGCGCCAAGCCGCTCGCCGAACAGCAGCTTTACATCGCGCAGCGCAAGCTCGCTGACGGCTGCGACCGGCGCCCCGCCCTCCAGCGTCAGCCAAAGCCGCGTGCCGCCAACGCCGCTTGCCACACGCATCGGCCAGTCGAACCACGGGTGCCAGGCAGCGAAATCGGCACGATCGACGCTTACATAGAGCTGGCCGGACCAATGGTCCGCCGTGCTGCCGCGATCACCTTTCAGCCGACCGCGCAGGTCGATCGGCGCGGCCAACGCTGTTGGCGGCTGCGCCGTCAGGCCGAAGCGGTGCTCGTGGCCATCGTTTTCTAGGCGCAGGTTCAGCTGCGTCATCACCAGTGGGGGCGCATCGCGTTTCAGATCCACCCAGGTCAGCTGCGCCCCGCGAATCACGATGCTCGGCTGCGCGAAGACCCATTCGCTCAGCGCGTTGTGATCGGCCCCGCGAGCAGCAGGCAAGCCCCGCAAATGCACGGCACCGTCGGTATCGCGCTGCAGGCTCAGCACCGGCCGATCGACTGTCAGCTGATGCAGGCGCACCGCGCCAACGACAAGCGAACGCCACGACAAGGAGGCATCAACCGACGCAAGCCGAAGCGCTTCGACGCCGTTGGCGTCGTGCAGACGCAGATCGCGCAGGCGCAGACGCGGGCGCAGGCCATCCCAATCGGCGTCGAGGCGTGCGAGCTTGACCGGCAGTCCAATCGCCAGCGACAGGCGCTGCTCGACCTGCGGGCGCCACTCACCTACGCGCGGCAATACGGCATAGCGCAGGGCCAACAGAGCAAAGCCAGCAATGAAGAAGGCCGCCGCGGCCAGCCGCACGGCCACGCGCACCCATGGGGTCTGCGCGCCGGCCGGGGCATAGCGGGAAAGCTGAAAGCGGAAATACGAAGGCAGCATCAGGGGCGGCGAATACAATCGAGGTACAGACGCACCCGACTCTGGCCTGTTCCGCGCCGCCACGCCGGCGCCGCTTCGAACAGGCTATTGCACCGATGCGAACCCGAATTCTATTGGAAACCCGACCCGAGGCCCCATGGAAACCGCCGTCACACTCACTGAACGGCTTGCGCCTGCACTCGCCGCGAGCCGTTACCTGCAACGCGAGCTTGGTGCCCGCCCCTGGCTGGCGCCCTTGCTGGCGGCATCAATCGACGCACCGATGCGTGCCGAAACGATGCGCGACTTCCTCGCCCGCGAGGCGCCCGACGAGGCGCAACTCAAACGTGGCCTGCGCCGCCTGCGCACCTGGGTGGTCTGTCACACCGCGGCGCGCGATCTGCTCGGCCTCGCCCCGCTCGCAGAAGTCACCGAGACGATGACGCAGCTCGCCGAGGTCTGCATCGCACATGCGCACGACCAGCTCCACGCCGCGCTCGCCGAGCGCCACGGCACGCCGACCTGCGCCGACGGCACGCCAATGCGCATGGTGATCATCGGCATGGGCAAGCTGGGCGGACGCGAGCTGAACGTATCGTCCGACATCGACCTGATCTTCACCTACCCGGAAGACGGCGAGACCACCGGCCCGCGGCCGTTGTCGCACTTCGACTTCTTCACCCGCCTCGGGCGCCAGATCATCGCTGCGATCGGCGAAGTCACCGAAGACGGATTCGTGTTCCGTGTGGACATGCGCCTGCGCCCGAACGGTGACTCGGGCCCGCTGGTATCGAGCTTCGACGCGCTGGAACACTACTTCATCTCACAAGGCCGTGAGTGGGAACGTTTCGCGTGGATCAAGGCACGCCCGCTGTGCGGTCAGCGGCTGGATGAGCTGGCCAACATCGTGCGCCCCTTCGTGTTTCGCAAGTACCTGGACTTTGGCGCAATCAACGCGATGCGCGCGCTGCATGCGCAGATCCGGGCACAAGTCGCGCGGCGCGAAATGGCAAGCAACATCAAACTCGGGCCGGGCGGCATTCGCGAAATCGAATTCACTGCGCAGGTGTTCCAGATCATCCGCGGCGGCCGCGATGTGGGGTTGCAGATCAAACCGACGATGCAGGTGCTCGAAGCACTCGCCGACCGCGGGGTGCTCGACTATGGCGCCGTTACCGCGATGGGCGATGCCTATGTCTTCCTGCGCCGGCTCGAACACCGGCTGCAATACCTCGATGATGCGCAGACGCACGATCTGCCGGCGACGCCGGAAGACCGCGCGCGCATCGCGATCGCCATGGGCTTTGCCGACGAAGCCGCCATGGCGGCCGAGCTGGAGCATCACCGTACCGTCGTCAGCGCCAGCTTCCAGGCCGCCTGCGGCGACCCGAACGAAGCCGACCACGCGCTCGACGAACTGTGGGATGCGACGATCACGCCGGAACATGTCGCCAACCGCTTCGAGGCGATGCAGTTCCGCAATCCGACCGCGGCGGCCGACCGCCTCGCCCAGATGCGCGAAGGCCACCGCTACCGCCAACTGCCGGAAAGCATCCGCAGCCGCGTCGACGCACTGATCCCGCGCATCATCGAAGGCTGCGCTGCACAACCGAATCCGGACGACACGCTGGCGCGCATTCTCACACTGCTCGATGCCATCAACCGTCGCGGCGCCTACCTCGCGCTACTGCAGCAGTACCCGCAAGCCCTGCGTCGCCTGATCGAGCTGATGTCCGCATCGAGTTGGGCGGCCGACTACCTGACCACGCACCCAATCTTGCTCGACGAACTGCTCGACGCACGCCAGTTGGAAGAAGCGCCGGACTGGCCTGCCTTCGCCCGCCACCTGCGCGAACAACTTGACGCAGCCGAACCGGATATCGAACGGCAAATGGATCTGATGCGCGAGCAGCACCATGCGCAGGTGTTCCGCATCCTGCACCAGGACATTGCCGGCAAATGGGAGGTGGAAGCGATTGGCGATCACCTCTCCGCGCTGGCCGATGTGGTGCTGGAGGAAACGCTGCGCCAGTGCTGGCGCAAGCTCAAGCAACGCCATCGCGAGACGCCGCGCTTTGCGGTGATCGGCTACGGCAAGCTCGGCGGCAAGGAGCTCGGCTATGCATCTGATCTGGACATCGTGTTCCTCTACGACGACGAAGATCCGTCCGCCTCCGAGAACTATGCCCGCCTCGCACAACGCCTGCTGACCTGGCTATCTGCACGCACCTCAGCCGGCACCCTGTTCGAGACCGACACACGCCTGCGCCCCAACGGCGAATCGGGCCTGCTGGTCAGCGGCATCGATGCGTTCCGCAAGTACCAGGAGGAATCGGCGTGGCTATGGGAACACCAGGCGCTGACACGCGCCCGTTTTGTCGCCGGCGATGCCGAAGTCGGCACCAAGTTCGAACGCGCCCGCGAAGAACTGCTGCGCCGCCCGCGCGACCTCGCCAAGCTGGCGGAAGAAGTAATCGCGATGCGGCGCAAGATGCTCGACCAACACGCAAGTCGCGACGCGAGCTTCAAGGTCAAGGACGACACCGGCGGCCTCATCGACTTCGAGTTCATCATCCAGTATCTCGTGCTGGGCCACGCCCACGCGCATCCAAAACTGGTTGCCAACCTCGGCAACATCGCGCTCGCGCGGATCTCTGGGGAACTCGGCCTGGTCGACGCCGCCCATGCCAAAGCAGCGGCTGACGCCTATCGCACCCTGCGCCGCATGCAACACCGGCTGCGGCTCAACGGAGAGAAAGCACGGCTGCCAGAGGGCACTGCCGAAGCCGAACGTCAGGCAATTCGTACCTTGTGGATGGATGTATTCGGGCGGCCGGCCTGAGCTTCGCTAGGCCAAACCACTCTTGGCTATCAGGCCGTTGAAAAACCCGAAACCGTCGCCGGATATGGCGCTGCGGGGCTAACAACTGCAGGCGGATCGACGAATCGGTCCTGCGCGCCTTCGTTGACGGTGTGCTGGCCATTGCGTAATGGGCCGAGTTGGTCAGCGATGAGCATTTCAGCGTCGACAGCTCGCTCTTGCGCGCCAGGGCCTCGCACAAGAGCCTGGTGGCGCGCGGCGGTTCCGATCAACCGCCGGGGCCGGATCAAGGTCGCACCCCGGAAGTCGACTTCCGCGGGCAACAGCGCTCGAACACCACCCACGTCTCGCGCAGTGACCCGCGGGCCTTGCTGGCCAGCCAGACTATGAGCGTGGCCTACCTGAGCTACTGCACCCATGCGTTGGGGGAGAACCCGTTGTCGCGGACACGCTCCGCCAGACCGCGGGGCGACCAGTCACCAGATTCAAGCTCCCAGTGCGGCAGGACGGCTCCTGCGCGCAGGAGGCGGTTGTGCCGGACGCGTTGCTGGCGGGCGGGTCATGGCGTTCAGAAGCTCGCTTCGCGGTCGCGGTTTTTGCTGGCCGAGTCGGCGTAGACGGCGGCGCGGTATTGCTGCTCGAAGGGCCGCGTCATGTAGGTCACGGTCAGTTCGAAGCTCATGTGCGGCGCGTTGAGCGGGCTTGGGACACTGAGGAACAGAATTTGCTTTGAATCGACATGAATGACGACCAAAAGCAAAAAGCCCAAGCGATTGATTCACTTGGGCTTTTCTGATTTTTGTCTGGTCGGGGTGAGAGGATTCGAACCTCCGGCCTCTACGTCCCGAACGCTTAGCTCTTGTGCCGTGTTTGCTGGTGTTATAGGCTGTCCCATCATTAATTGGGACAAATTTGGGACACAAGACGCATGGGCACCATCACGAAACGAGGCGAGCTGCAGTGGCAGGCCAAGGTCCGGCGCAAGGGCTACCCCGCTCAGTCACGCACGTTCTCCTACAAGGAGGATGCCGAGAAGTGGGTTCGTGACTTGGAGCGGGCGGCCGACACGGGCGGTGTGGTGGATCGGCGCGAGGCTGAGAAAAACACGCTGGGTGCGATCTTGCTCCGGTATCGGGCTGAGGTCACGCCAGCCAAGAAGTCGGCCAGCATTGAAGCCGTGAAGATTGACGTGATCCTCAAGGATGCGGTCCTGCCCAAGCTGAAGATGTCGGCCGTCACGAGCAGTGCGGTGGCGGCATGGCGAGATCGACGGCTGAAGCAGGTCAGCGGGGCGACCGTCAATCGCGAAATCGATGTTCTGTCAGCCGTGTTCAATCATGCCCGCCGCGAATGGGACGTGCATGTGGAGAACCCGATCCCGCTCATCAAGCGGCCCGACAAGGCTCGCGCCAGGGATCGGCGATTTTCCGTCGAGGAGGAACGCTACCTTCTCGCTGCACTCACAGGTGGCGAGCGCTTGGCTGACGGTACGTTCAGCAAGGGGGCGCGCAACCCCTGGCTGCTGCCACTGGTCAAGTTGGCGATTGAGACTGCCATGAGGCGCGGCGAGCTGCTTTCGCTCTCGTGGGAAAACGTGGACCTTGTGCGCCAGACGGCGCATTTGCCGGACACCAAAAACGGCGACCCGCGAACGGTTCCGCTCTCGACGCGTGCTGTGGCCATCCTCAAAGCGCTGCCGACACCAGAGGCCGATGAGGATCTTGAGGGCGAGAAAGAAGTCCAGCGCTCGGGGGCTGTCTTCCCGACAACTGCACTCGCCCTAAGAAAGGGCTTTGCGAGGGCCATTGAACGCGCGCAGGAGCAGTATCGGGCCGACTGCAAACAGGCCAAGCGCAGGCCCGTCCCGGGCTTCCTCGAAGACGTTCACTTCCATGACACGCGACACGAGGCTGCATCACGTCTAGCTGAGAAGCTTACAAACGTTCTAGAACTGTCGGCGGTCACTGGCCACAAAGATTTGCGCATGCTGAAGCGCTACTACCATCCGCGTGCGGAAGACCTTGCCAAAAAGCTGGGTTGACGTGGACAAGCTCGTGGATAGCAAGAGTTGTCCACGTTAGATCGCCCCGGCTCGGCTCGATAGATCACCCCTGCCGCAAAGCTCCATCCTCGATAAATCGCCCCCGCCAGGGTCGATAGATCGCCCCTGCTCTATACAGATAGGGGTTCTGATAGCTTTTCAGATACTTCTACTGGTAGTTGGGCGGCGCGAATCTGTGGAAAACCGCTCGTAGCGCACTTGGTCCATCCCACAGAGCAGTCGGGGACTCAATTCTCAGTCCAAGACCTTGAAGCGCTCCGGATCGACAAGGTCTTTCAGCGGGATCT
>JAJZLD010000220.1 GCA_021803785.1 Pseudomonadota bacterium
CCCCTTCGGCGACGCTCGTCGGCATCTACCTGCAGCCTGGTGCCAATGCACTGGATGTGGCGGCGGAGGTAAAGAAGACGGTGTCCGGCATGTCGGAGCGCTTCCCGCAAGGCTTCACCTACAGCGTTCCTTACGACACCACGCGCTTCGTCGAAGTCTCGATCCGCGAAGTGCTCAAGACGCTTGGCGAAGCAATGGTGCTGGTGTTCTTGGTCGTCTTCCTGTTCCTGCAGAACTGGCGTGCGACGCTGATCCCGACGCTGGCGGTGCCGGTATCGCTGATTGGCACCTTCGCCGGCCTGCATCTGCTCGGCTATTCAATCAACACGCTGACGCTGTTCGGCATGGTGCTGTCGATCGGTATCGTCGTCGATGATGCGATCGTGGTGCTCGAAAACGTCGAACGGATCATGCACGAGGAAGGGCTGCACGCTCGCGAGGCGGCGATCCAGGCGATGAAGGAAGTGACTGGTCCGGTCATCGCGATCGTGCTGGTGTTGTGTTCGGTGTTCGTGCCGATCGCCTTCCTGGGTGGCCTGACTGGCGAGTTGTTCCGTCAGTTCGCGATCACGATTTCGATCTCGGTCACGCTGTCGGGCATCATCGCACTGACGATGACGCCGGCACTGTGCGTGCTGATTCTCAAGCACGAGCACAAGCAGACCAACCCGTTCTTCCTGCGCTTCAACGACTGGTTCCACCGTGCCACCGGCCGCTACATCGGCGGTGTGACCTGGGTGATCCGTCGCTCGGGCATCGGTGCGGCGCTGTTCCTCGGCATGGTTGCGGTGACGGCGGGGCTGTGGAAGTTCACGCCCGGCTCATTGGTGCCGGACGAGGACCAGGGCTTCTACATCTCGGCGGTGTTCCTGCCGGACGGCGCATCGCTTGAGCGCACCGACAAGGTCGTCAAGCAGGTTATCGACGCGGTGAAATCCAACCCTGCCAACCAGGACGTCGTGGCCTTCACGGGTTTCGACTTCATCGGTGGCGGCTACAAGAACAGTGCCGCGACGCTCTTCGTCACCCAGAAGCACTGGGACGAGCGCAACGTGCCGGTGACCGCCCTGGTCGGCGAGCTGTATGCCAAGACCGCTGGTATCAAGGAAGCGCTTGTGCTGGCCTTCCCGCCGCCGGCGATCTTTGGCCTGGGCAGCACGGGTGGCTTCGAGTTCTACATTCAGAACCGTGGTGACGGTGGATCGAAGAAGATGGCCGAGGTCGTTGGTGCGTTCCAGGCCGCGGCGTCGCAGAGCAAGATCCTCGCTGGCGTGCAGACGCTGTGGCGCGCCAACTCGCCGCAGCTGTATGTGGATGTGGACCGCAACAAGGCCAAGGCGCTGGGGGTGAATATCGATGATGCGTTCAACACGCTCGCAGCGTCCATGGGCACCTACTACGTCAATGACTTCAACAAGTCGGGCCGCGCCTGGCAGGTGCTGATGTCGGCCGATTCGAGCTATCGCAAGCGGCCGGACGACATCGGGCGCATCTATGTGAAGAGCAGCAAAGGCGGGATGGTGCCGCTGTCTGCCTTCGCCCATGTCGACTACACCGCAGGCCCCGATCTGCTGGAGCGCTACAACAACTTGCCGGCCGTGAAGCTGCTGGGCAATGCCGCACCGGGCTACAGCTCGGGCCAGGCCATTGCCGAAGTGGAGCGGATCGCGAAGGAAGTGCTGCCGCCGGAATTCAGCTACGACTGGACGGGTTCGTCTTACCAGGAGAAGCGATCTTCGGGTACATCCGGCCTTGCGCTGGGCATGGCAGTGGTGATGGTGTTCCTGATCCTGTCGGCGTTGTACGAGAAATGGTCGCTGCCGCTGTCGGTGCTGCTGGCGCTGCCGTTCGGCACCTTCGGCGCGCTCGCTGCGGTTTGGTTACGCGGCTTCACGAACGATGTGTACTTCCAGATCGGTCTCGTGACGCTGCTGGGGCTTGCGGCCAAGAACGCGATCCTGATCGTCGAGTACGCCTTGCTGAAGAATCAGGAGGGCTTCCCGCCCGCCGCGGCGGCGATCGAAGCGGCACGCCTGCGCTTCCGCCCGATCATCATGACCTCGCTGGCTTTCATTCTTGGTGTGCTGCCGTTGGCAATCTCTCATGGCGCAGGCGCCGGGGCGCGGCAGAGTGTCGGCACCGGGGTGATGGGCGGCATGCTCGCGGCCACCTTCCTCGCGGTGTTCTTCGTGCCGCTGTTTTACAAACTCGTGATCGACCGCCGCCTGAAGACGCCGGACGATGAACTGATCGCACCCCCGCATCACCCGCTCGCCGAACTGGAGCAGGAAGGGAAGAGCCATGACTGAACGAAACAACAACGCTGACGCAATGCGCCGTGGCCGCTTTGCGCTGACGCTGGGTGCCGCCCTGGTGCTGGCCGCCTGCGCCGGTACGCCGAAGGCACCGCCGCAAATGGAACTGCCCAAGGCGGCCGAGCAAACCGCGCCCGCCGCGATCACCGAGTGGTGGCACAGCTTCGGCGACCCGGTGCTGGACGCGTATGTGGCGGAAGCGCTCGCGCACAACAGCGACGTCGAACTGGCCGCCGCCCGCGTGCGCCAGTCGCGCGGTGCGCTGGCCGCGGCGCGCACCAACCTGCTGCCGACGGTGGATGTAGGTGTCACCGGCGCACGGGTGCGCAGTGCGGACGACACGCGCCAGCCGGGTCAGCCGAAGTTTGCCAACACCTTCGCTGGCGGCTTCACGGTGGCGTACGAGATCGACCTGTTCGGCCGCCTTGCCGCCGAACGCGAAGTGGCAGCGCAGAACCTAGCCGCCAGCCAGTACGGCCAGGAAGTAACCCGCAGCGCGATTGCAGCGCAGACTGCACGCGCCTACTTCACGCTGCGTGCGCTGGATGCCGACGAGGCGCTCTACGCCGGTACCCTGAAGACCCGCGACGAGTTGCTCGCGTTGCAGAAACGCCGCTTCAATGCCGGTGTGATCGGCGCTTACGCCTACGCGCTGGTGGAGGCCGAACGTGCCAGTGTGGCCGCGGCACTGCCGAAGATCCGTGCTGCACGGGAGCAGGCTGAAGTGGCGCTCTCGCTCTTGCTCGGCCGCAGCCCCCGCGAACTTGCGGAGCGCTTGCCGGAGCGCGGCAGTCCAGTGGATGTGCTGGCGCGCGCGCCGGAGATTCCGGCTGGGCTGCATGCGGAACTGCTGCAGCGTCGCCCGGATGTGCGTGCGGCCGAAGCGCAACTCGCTGCGTCCAGCGCCAACGTCGAAGCAGCGCGGGCGCGCTGGTTCCCGTCAATCAGCCTGACCGGCTTCTTTGGTGGTGAAAGCGGCTCGCTGTCGGATCTGCTGTCGAGCGCGGCGCGCAGCTGGAACGTGGCCGGCGCGATTGCGCAGCCGCTGGTGGGGCTTGCACGCGTGTCGGCCGATGTGGATCAGGCCAAGGCTCAGCGTGATCAGGCGGAGCTTACCTATCGCCAGGCCGCTCGCCAGGCCTATGCCGATGCCTTGTCGGCGTTGTCGTCCGCACGTGGGGCACGTGAAGCCTTGCAGGCGACGGAAACCCTGCGCGACAGTCGTACCCGCGTTTATGAATTAGCGGCAAAAACCTTCGGGGCAGGGCAGACCAGTCGGCTTGATCTGCTGGATGCGGAGCGCGAACGGCTGGAATCTGAGCGTCTGCTGGTGACGGCACGGCGCGACAGGCTGATCTCGCTGGTCGACGTCTATCAGTCGCTCGGCGGCGGCTGGAGCGAATAGCCGGGCAGCTAAAGCAGGAAGCGCGCCGCGTTCTTTTTGCGCGGCGCGGACGCAATCGCCGCTCGCTGCGGCGGCTGTCGTTTGATCCGGTGTTAGCTGGGCGCCCTGACCACGAACACCGAACAATCCACCTTGCGCGCAACGCGCTCGGCGACCGAGCCCAGCACCAGGCGCTGGAACCCGCGTCTGCCGTGGGAGCCGATCACCACGAGGTCGACGCCGTTGGCGGTGACGGCGTGGGCGATCTGATCGTCGGCTCGTTCGTTATCCGATTCGAGCAGTACGGTTTCAATTCTAAGGCCGGGCCGATCGAGCCTGGCGCGGGCCTCGGCGAGCACCGCTTCGCCTTCCGCCTTCCATACGCGTTTGACATCGGTGCGCGAGAGCAGCAAAGGGTCGCTGCTCTGGCGGATCGGCATCTGCCCTTCGTCGAGGGCGTGGGCAACGATGAGCAGTGCGTCATTGGCGACTGCGAGTCCGGCTGCGACATCAAGCGTTTTGGCTGATGATTCGCTGCCGTCGATGGCGACCAGAATCTTGTGGAACATGGTGTCTTCTCCGGGCTGGCTTGGGCGCGGCGTCACGACCGGGTGCGCGCCGCGTTCATGGCTCGCATGCTGAACCGATAACGCAATGAGGGCTTTGTTTTTGCGCAAACGGCCCCAACTGGCTTCAAGTCCGGGCGCAGGCGGCCGCAGCTAACGGTAGTGTGAGAGGGCGACGAGGGGAACCCCGTCCCTAACTCGATTTTCAGGCGCCCAGCAAGGGCAGGATACCGTCGAGACCGCTGAAGTCCAGCGCGTAGCTGGCGCTGGCCCGCACCACCGGCTTGGCGCGGAAAGCGAAGGACAACCCGGCGGCGCTGAACATTTCCAGATCGTTTGCGCCGTCGCCTGCCGCAACGGTTGCCGTTGGTGCGATGCCATATTGGTCGCGCAGGGTCTCGAGCGCGTTGCGTTTGGTGCTCGCGTCCACAATCGCGCCGCTGACGCGTCCGGTGAGCTTGCCGTCGCGCTCTTCGAGCTGATTCGCGAAAGTGTGGTCGAAACCCAGGCGCTCTTTCAGCCGATCGGTGAAAAACGTAAAGCCGCCCGATACCAGCACCGTGCGCAGCCCCGCGGCCTTGAGCCCACGCATCAACTGCTCGGCGCCTGGGTTCAGCGCTAGACGTTCGGCATACACCCGATCGAGCGCGCTCACCTCGAGCCCCGCGAGCAAGGCGACCCGGCGGGTGAGCGACTCGGAGAAATCGAGTTCGCCCCGCATCGCGGCTTCAGTGATTTCAGACACCTGGGGCTTCACCCCGATCATGTCGGCAATTTCGTCGATGCACTCGATCGTGATCAACGTCGAATCCATATCGGTGACGAAGAGGCCGAACTGACTGAGTCTCCGGTCAGCGGGAATCCAGCCGAAGTCCAGCTCGGCTGCAGCGCACTGTTCGGCCAGTTCGGCATGATCTGTGGCCCCAAAGAGGCGAAATGCGTTCGGCTGAATCTGCTCGATCGCTGATGCGCCGGTGAGGCGGGCAATCGACTTCAGGGCAGGGGTTGGGACATCCGCCCCCTGCACGATCAGGATATTGCTCACCCGCGACCTCGTGCAGCGATGACCGGCGCCAGCACCTCATGGGCGTGGCGCAGCATCTCTTCGGTAGTTTCCCAGCTGACGCAGGCATCGGTGACCGAGCAACCGTAGCGGAGCTCCGACAAATCCTTCGGGATCGGTTGGTTGCCCGCTTCGATGAAGCTCTCGATCATCACGCCGATGATCGAACTGTTGCCTTCGCGGATCTGATGTACCACGTCGCGCAACACGAGCGGCTGGTATTCGGGCTTCTTCCAGGAATTTGCGTGCGAGCAATCCACCATCAGGTTCTGCCGCAAGCCGGCGC
>JAJZLD010000009.1 GCA_021803785.1 Pseudomonadota bacterium
GGTCGCTCATTGCGGTCTCCTTGAATTGTTGGATGCCTGATCAATACCGGGCGACGCCAGCGCGCCGCCGCCGTATTATTGCGCCCAAATACACTGAGGAGGAATCGATGGCGCGCGAGAAGATGTCGAGTATCGACACGGCGTGGTTGAGAATGGACCGGCCGAGCAACCTGATGCAGATCCTGGGCGTAATGGTTTTCGACAAGCCACTCGATCTGGATCGCCTGCGCAAAACCCTGCAGATCCGTATGGTCGACCGCTACCCCCGCTTCCGTCAGCGCGTCACGTCGTCCCTTACCGCCACTTACTGGGAAGACGACACCGAATTCGACATCCGCAACCACGTGCGCCCGGTCGCCTTGCCAGGCGCCGGTGACCTTGAAGCGTTCAAGGCGCACGTCGCGAATCTGGCGAGCGAGCCACTCAATCCAAATCGCCCGCTGTGGGAAATGCAGGTCATCTCGACACCCGGCGGCGTCAACGCAATTGCGGTGCGCATCCACCACTGCATCGCCGACGGCATCGCGCTGATCGGCGTGATCCTGTCGCTGACCGACGAACACCCGGATGCACCGATCAGCTTGCCACATCCGCCGAAGCCGAAGGCACACGTCGAGCCCGAGGATGAAGACCAGTTCTGGTGGAAGGTCTTCAGCCCGGCCACCGAGGCGTGGCTCAATTCACTCGCGGTCGGCAGCAAGCTCTGGTTTGGCTACCTTGACCTGCTGATGAATCCGGGCAAAGCAGTCAGCCGCGCGCGCATGGGGGCCGCTTTTGCCAGCGAGTTGGCCAAGCTCGCGATGATGCCGAACGACTCGCACACCCGCTTCAAGGGCAAGGCAGGCATCGCGAAAGCGGTTGCATGGTCAGACCCCCTGCCGCTGCCCACGATCAAGGCAGTCGGCAAAGTGCTCGGCTGTTCGATCAACGACCTGCTGCTGGCATCAGTGGCCGGCGCGCTGCGCAGCTACCTGCAGGAAAAAGGGGACCCGGTGGATGGCATCGAGATACGCGCCATGGTGCCGGTCAACCTGCGGCCAGCCGGCCAGGCCGCCAAGCTCGGCAACCATTTCGGCCTGGTCGCGCTGGAATTGCCGGTTGGTCTCGAGAACCCGCTCGAGCGCCTCTACGAGACCCGCCAACGGATGGCCGCACTGAAGCATTCCTACCAGGCTGCGGTTGCCTTTGCCTTGCTTGGCGTAGCCGGCATGGCGCCAAAGATCGTGCAGCAAGAGGCACTCGATCTGCTCGCGAACAAAGCGAGCGCCGTGATGACCAACGTGCCTGGCCCGCAGAACCCGCTGTTCCTGGCCGGCGTGAACATCTCGCAGCTCATGGTGTGGGTACCGCAGAGCGGCAACATCGGCATGGGCGTGAGCATCCTGTCGTACAACGGGAACGTGCAGTTCGGCCTGATCACCGATCAAAAGCACTGCCCCGATCCGGAGCACATCATCAGCCGCTTCGCCGGTGAGTTCGAGAAACTGATGTGGCTGGTGCTGATGGAGCCGTGGGACCGCCTGAGCAACCCGCAGGACGTCGAGCAACACATCAAGGCTGAACTGGGCGAAAACTGAGGCGCTGCGTCAGCAGCACCCACTCAGTCGCACAGCATCGGCACCAGAATCGAACTGCGGATCCCCTGGCCCGGGGCGCTGAGCAGCACCTGGGTCGGCAACTCTTTGAAGCAGACGGCGCCGGCCTCGGTGGCGATACGCCAGCTCATGGCGCCATTCTCGTCCACCCAATTGGACTCCTCGTGGAACGGCATCGGGCGGCCGAAGCGCTTTTCCAGTGCCGCAGCGACGGCATCGCGCGGTGCCTCGCGGCGCTCGCTCTTCTGGAAGCGAGCGGGATCGAGCGTGCGTTCCTGGCGCGACATCTCGCGTAACACCCGACCCAGATCGGCCTTGGCGTCGTCCGCCATGTCACGGCCGCTGCGCGGCGCGGCACTTGGCGTGGCCTCAACCGTCGCCGTCGGCCTGTCCGCGGCCGCCAGCGGGCGCCGCACCAACCTGCGTTCGGCGGCATGCGGCGACACGATCGATCGTTCAACCGAAACCGCTGCAGAGGGTGTCGTCACAACCGCATCTTTAGGGGCGGGCGGCGGTCGCAGATGCGCCTGAAAGCGCACGGTGCTTGGCGCGCCGACGGGCCGATAGGCTAGCACCGCCACACCATGCGCAATCAGCGAAAGAGCCAGCGCCCATGCCAGGCGGGGCCCCACACGCGGGTCGGGGAGTTCAGGCGATGATGCCGCCACCGAGGCAGACTCGCGATTCGTAGACCACCACCGACTGGCCCGGCGTGAGCGCCCATTGCGGCGCTGCGAACGCGATTTCACAGCGTTCAGCGTCGATCGCCTCGATCTCGCAGGGCGCGTCCGGCGTGCGATAGCGTGGCTTGGCGGTATAGACCCAGTGCGTACGCGGCGCATCGCCAGAGATCCAGTTCAAATCAATCGCCTGCAGACGTTCCTTCAGTAGCGCCGGGTGATCATGCCCCTGCACGACGTAGAGCACGTTTTTCTTCACATCCTTCGCCGCGGCGTACCAGGCGTCATGCTCTCCCGCCACATCGTTGCCCTTGATGCCACCGATATGCAGGCCCTTGCGCTGGCCGATCGTGTGGTACATCAGCCCTTGGTGCTCGCCGATCACCTTGTCGCCATCCAGCGTGCGGATCTCGCCCGGCTTGGTCGGCAGGTAGCGCATCAGAAATTCGCGGAACGGACGCTCGCCGATGAAGCAGATGCCGGTCGAGTCCTTCTTGTTGAAGACATGCAGCCCGGCCTGCTCGGCAATCTGGCGAACCTCCCGCTTGTACAGATGCCCCAGCGGGAACAGCGTCTTCGACAACTGCGCCTGATTGAGCCGGTAGAGGAAGTAGCTCTGATCCTTGGTGCCGTCTTCCGCCTTCATCAGTTGATAGCGCGTCACGCCATCGTTGTGCCACTCGCGCACCTGGGCATAGTGGCCAGTCGCAATCTTGTCGGCGCCAAGTTGCATCGCGTGATCGAGGAAGGCCTTGAACTTGATCTCGCTGTTGCACAGGATGTCTGGATTCGGCGTACGGCCAGCCTCGTATTCGCGCAGGAAGTCGGCGAACACACGGTCCTTGTATTCCTTGGAGAAATTCACGACTTCGAGGTCGATACCGATGACGTCGCACACCGAGGCGACATCTACGAGATCCTGCCGTGTCGAGCAGTACTCGTCGTCATCGTCGTCTTCCCAGTTCTTCATGAACAGGCCGGTGACCTGATAGCCCTGCTGCTTGAGCAAGAGCGCCGCCACCGACGAATCCACACCGCCGGACATGCCAACCACCACCTTCATTCCGTTACCGCTCATGGCTTGTCTTCTTCAGTCGTAATGCCGGATCAGATCCAGCGGGTAGCGCCGGCCGGCCAGGTAATCATCGATACACCGCAGCACCAGCGGGCTACGATGCCGTTCAGGGCAGGCTGCCAGTTCGTCGCGCGTCATCCACACCGCGCGCAGGATGCCCTTGTCGAGCACACGCCCTTCCTCGAAACCGGCGAGGTCTGCAGCAAACGCGAAACGGACGTACGTGATCTCGCGATCCGGGCGCGGCCACTGATAGACCCCCACCAGCGCCGCGGGCACGACGCGGTGCGCAGTCTCTTCAAGTGCCTCTCTCGCGCACGCGGCAAGCAGCGACTCGCCTTCGTCCAGATGACCAGCAGGCTGATTCAGCCGCACGCCATCGGTCGTTTCCTCTTCCACAAGCAGGAAGCGGCCTGCGTTTTCGACCACGGCAGCCACGGTGACATGCGGATTCCAGCCCATCTTCGGCTCCGGCGGAAAAACTGCCATTTTAGCGCGCGCCAGGCTGGCTGCCGGAGTCAGGGCGGAATCGGCTAAAATCGCGACTTTCGCCGGCTGCTGGCGATGCAACAACACTATTCCAAGGGGGAATGCTCATGTCGATGGCCGATCGTGACGGGTTCATCTGGTTCGACGGCAAGCTCGTGCCGTGGCGCGAAGCCACCACGCACGTGCTGACGCACTCGCTTCACTACGGCCTGTCGGTGTTCGAGGGCCTGCGCGCCTACAAGACCGATTCCGGCACTGCGATCTTCCGTTTGAAGGAACACACCGACCGCCTCTTCAACTCGGCACACATCTACATGATGAAGATGCCGTTCGACAAAGAGACGATCAACGAAGCACACAAGGAAGTCGTGCGCGCGAACAAGCTCGAGAGCTGCTACATGCGCCCGATCGCCTTCTACGGCTCGGAAAAGATGGGCATCTCGACGCGCGGCGCCACCGTGCATGTCACCATCGCGGCCTGGCCGTGGGGCGCCTACCTCGGTGACGACGGCCTGGAGCGCGGTATCCGCGTGAAGACCGCCTCGTTCGCCCGCCACCATGTGAACGTGACGATGCCGCGCGCCAAGCTGGCCTCGACCTACGCCAACTCGATCCTCGCCAACCTCGAAGCCACCGGCGACGGTTACGACGAAGCCCTGCTGCTGGATACCGAGGGTTTCGTCGCTGAAGGCGCGGGCGAGAACGTGTTCATCATCAAGGATGGCGTGATCATCGAACCGGAGATCGCCTCCGCGCTGACCGGCATCACCCGTTCCACGATCCACACGCTGGCCAAGGAGCTCGGCTACACGATCGTCACCAAGCGCGTCACGCGCGACGACATCTACATCGCCGACGAAGCCTTCTTCACCGGCACCGCAGCCGAAGTCACGCCGATTCGCGAGCTGGACAACCGCACCATCGGCACCGGCTCGCGTGGCCCGGTCACGGCCAAGATCCAGGCTCGCTTCTTCGATCTGGTGAACGGCCGCCTGCCCGAGCACAAAGACTGGCTCGCTTACGTCTGAGAGGTTTGCGCCATGCCCGAGAATCAGGACAAGAACCAGCCCATCGCGGTCACCGCGAAAGATCTGCCGCTGCACTGCCCGATGCCGGACGCCCCGTTGTGGGCACGGCACCCGCGCGTGTTCCTCGATGTGCTGACGACCGGTGACGCCGCGTGCCCGTACTGCGGTGCGAAGTACCACTTCACCGGCGAACGCCCGACCGGACACCACTGAGTCGACCCGGGTGGCAGCCGCCCCCGACACGCACAGCGGATCGGGGGCTTTGGCCCCCGTTTTCATTGCGAGCCCAATGACCCGGATCCTGATCGTCACCCCGAACTGGATCGGCGACTGCGTCGCGGCCCAGCCGCTGTTCATGCGCCTGGCCACCCGGCGCCCCGACGTCGTCATCGACGCGCTGGCGCCAGCCTGGGTGGCCCCAGCGCTGCAGGCGATGCCGGAAATCCGCAAGGTGATCCCGAATCCCTTCGGGCATGGTGCGTTTGATCCGGTCGGTCGGTGGCAGCTCGCACGTTCGCTCGCCGGCCAGTACGACGAAGCCTACGTGCTGCCGAACTCGTGGAAATCCGCGCTGATCCCGCTTTTCGCCGGCATTCCGGTTCGCGTCGGTTTCATTGGCGAAGCGCGTTACGGTTTGATCAACCGCACCCACCGGCTCGACAAGCAAGCACTACCGCTGCAGGTGGAACGCTATGCGCAACTGGCCGAAGTGCCCGGCACGGCACTCGAACGCCCGTTGCCGAATCCGCTGTTGCGACGCGACGCAACGGCTGTGGCCGCCACACTGGCCAAGCACGGCCTGGCCGCCGAACCGAAACCGGTTGTCTTCTGCCCCGGCGCCGAGTACGGCCCGGCGAAGCGCTGGCCGGAACGACACTTCGCCGAACTGGCCCGCCGCCTCAAGGCCGAGGGGAATCCGGTGTGGATTCTCGGCTCGAAGAAGGACGCACCGGTCGCCGACGAAATCGTGCGCCTGTCGGGCGGCGCGGCGCTGAACCTATGTGGCAACACTTCGCTTGCTGACGCGATCGACCTGATCGCCCACGCACGCTTCGTCGTCACCAACGATTCCGGCCTGATGCACGTAGCCGCCGCGCTGGGCACGCCGCTGGTGGCGCTGTTCGGCTCGACAAGTGCGAACTACACGCCGCCGCTGTCAGAGCGCGCCGCGGTGATCTGGCTCAAGCTGCCCTGCAGCCCCTGCTTCAAACGCGAGTGCCCGCTGGGGCACCTCGACTGCCTCAACAAGATCACGCCCGAGATGGTCGAAGCGCAAGCGCGCGACCTGCTGGCCCAAGGAGGCCCCCGATGAAACCCATTTTCCACGCCAGCGTCGAAGACGCCGAGGCGGCGTTCTACGACGCGTTCAACCGTTGCGACCTCGAAGCACTGATGGCGCTGTGGTCCGAAGGCGACGAAGTCGTCTGCATCCACCCGGGCGGCGCGCGCCTCGTCGGCCTGCACGCAATCCGCGAGGCCTGGAAGCAACTCTTTGAAAGTGGCCTGCGTCTGCGCCTGCGGGTGCACCACGGCGTCTTCCATTCCAGCCCGATGCTCGCGGTACGCAGCGTGTTGCAGCATGTCGTCGTGGAAGGCGAGGACGGCATCCCGCCACCGATCATCGCCACCAACGTGTATGTGCGCGGCCCCTTCGGCTGGCGCATCGCGATGCATCACGCCTCGCCGTCGCCAGACAACACCAGCGGCTATCAGGACGATACGCCGCGCATCGTCCACTGAGCCGCCGGGCGGCCCGCGCCCGCCTCAAGCGCCGGGCCCGCCAGCTTGCATAGCCGGAACGCGCGCCACACAAACCACGCACCCGCCGCAGCCCACAGCAGCGTCGGCAACCAGTCCAAGGGCGGGCGCACGCTGGCGCACTCCTCCAGCACCGCCGCAAACAGCACTCCACAGGCCAGTGCGATCGGCAGTCGATCCCACACGATGCGCGCATCGCCTGGCGAACCGGCGTCGTCAGCCAGCGGCCATCACCAATGCCAAGCAGGCCAAGCGCACCTAGCCTGAGAAAGGGCAGGTTCGACAGTACATCGGCCGCGCGCGGCAGCGCCAACACGAAAATAATGAAGATGGCCGCGCCGAGCGGTGCGTGGTGCCGAAAAACCCGCAGATTCATCATGCTCTCCATGAGACTTCGTGGGCGGCAGCCTGCGCCGCCGCGTTCGAACCGTCATCCGGCGCCGGCGCGGTGGCATTATCCGATAATCGACGATGCCAACCCCGCCACTGCAAGCCGCGCCATGACTCCCCGCTCCGCTCCGCTTCCACCGCCCTACCGGGCGCCCGCCTGGCTCGTAGGCAGCCATGCTCAAACGATCTGGCCCCTCGCGATCAAGCCGCCGCTGCCTTCGCTCACGCGCGAACGCTGGGAGGCGCCGGACGGCGACTTCATCGACGTAGACCTGCTCGCCCGTCGCCCGGGCAAACCGCTGGTCGTGCTGTTCCACGGCCTCGAAGGCTCCAGCCGCAGCCACTACTCGCGCGCCCTGCTCGCCGCATTGCACCGGCGGGGGTGGAATGGCGCCGTCGCGCATTTCCGTGGCTGCTCGGGCGAACCCAACCGCTTGCCGCGCGCCTACCATTCCGGCGACGCAGACGAGATCGACTGGATCCTTCGCCGCTTTGCACAACGCTTTGACGATGTGCCGCGCTATGCGTCAGGCGTGTCGCTCGGCGGAAACGCCCTGCTCGTGTGGGCTGCACGCGAGGGCGACGCAGCCGCATCGGTGGTAGATCGCATCGTGTCGGTCTGCGCACCGCTGGATCTGACGGCGTGCGGGCACCACCTCGCGCGCGGCTTCAACCGCGTCTACACGTATAACTTCCTGTCGACACTGAAGGCGCGCTGCATTGAGAAACTCGACCGCTTCCCGGGGGCGTTTGACGTCGCAAAGCTGCGCAGCGCCCGCAACCTCTACGAGTTCGACAGCGTGATTACCGCGCCGCTGCACGGTTTTGACGGCACCGAGGATTACTGGACGCGCTGCTCGTCGAAACCCCTGCTGCCGCAGATACGCCTGCCTGCACTGGTGCTGCATGCGCGCAACGACCCGTTCATCCCGCGTTCGGTTTATCCGCAGCCCGACGCGCTTTCGCCGACGGTCAAGCTGGAGCTGCACGACCAGGGCGGTCATGTGGGCTTCGTCGAGGGGCGCTTCCCGGGCAATCTGGAATGGTTGCCGCGCCGCATGCTGCACTTCTTCGAACACGGCAATTGAGCGCTGCTGCGGCGCCGGCCCAAACCGTATGAACTGCTGAGGAATCCGTAATGTCCGTTCCTGCACAATCCATCTTCAAGGCCTACGACATTCGCGGCATCGTCGGCAAAACCCTGACCGCCGACGTGGTGGCGCAGATCGGCCGCGCGATCGGTTCTGAAGCGCGCGCACGCGGCCAATCAACGATCGTGGTGGGCCGTGATGGCCGCTTGTCCGGTCCGGCCTTCGCCGAGGCGTTAAGCGCGGGTATCACCCGCGCCGGAGTCGATGTGATCGACATCGGCTGTGTCGCAACGCCGCTCACCTACTTCGCCGCCTACCATCTCGACGCACACTGTTGCGTATCGATCACCGGCAGCCACAACCCGCCCGAATACAACGGGCTGAAGATGGTGCTTGGCGGCGAAACCCTGCACGGCGAGATGATTCGCGATCTGCGACGCCGCATCGTCGAAGGCGATTTCACCGAAGGCTCTGGCGCGATCACGCAGACCGATGTGCGCCCCGCCTATATCGCGCGCATCCTGTCGGATGTGAAGCTCGCGCGGCCGATGAAGATCGTGCTCGATTCGGGCAACGGCGCCGCCGGCAACACCGCACCTGCGCTGTTCCGCCAGCTCGGTTGCGAGCTCACCGAACTGTTCTCAGAGGTCGACGGCAACTTCCCCAACCATCACCCGGACCCAAGCAAGCCGGAAAACCTCGACGATGTGATCGCGGCACTGAAGGCGGGTGAGGCCGAACTGGGCCTTGCGTTCGACGGTGACGGCGACCGCCTTGGCGTGGTGACGAAGGATGGCGAGATCATCTACCCGGACCGCCAGCTGATGCTGTTCGCCGCCGATGTGCTGACGCGCGTGCCGGGCGGCCAGGTGATCTACGACGTAAAATGCACCCGCCACCTTGCCCCGTGGATCCGCCAGCACGGCGGCGAGCCGGTGATGTGGTGCACCGGCCACGCGCTGATGAAAGCCAAGCTCGTCGAGAGCGGCGCACCACTGGCTGGTGAGCTGAGCGGCCATATGTTCTTCAAGGAACGCTGGTACGGCTTCGACGATGGCCTCTACACCGGTGCGCGTCTGCTCGAGATCCTCTCGCGGCACCCGGACGCCAATGCGGTACTCAAGGCGCTGCCGAACGCGATCAGCACGCCGGAAATCAACGTAAAGATGGGCGAAGGCGAAGCGCTTGAACTGGTCACGCAGCTCAAGGCCTCGGCACACTTTGAAGGCGAAATCGAACGGATCACGGTCGACGGCCTGCGCATCGAGTACGCCGATGGCTTCGGCCTGATGCGCGCATCCAACACCACACCGGTACTGGTGCTGCGCTTCGAGGCCGACGACGAAGCCGCGCTCGCGCGGATTCAAGCCAATACCGCGCGTGCCATACGCGCACTCCGGCCCGCACTGACGCTGCCGTTCTGACCGCCTGGACCGGATGCCTGTTCAGTCACGATTCAGGCGTTGCCTGCGTCTCGCCGCGATCGGATAGCAATGGCGGATCGCGCGTACCGCTCAGATCGCGATGCGACCGCCCTGCGCCACCACTTCTACAGCCTCATCGTGAGGGGCCGGGAGCACGAGCGCCGGCACGGCCGGCCGGAGCCGCTGTCCGCAACCTGCAAACGCATTTCCCGACGGGCCCGCGAACGCGAGACGTCGACGGAGTGCGTGGCGGTTGGGATCACTTGCGCAGCAGTGGGCTGGTCTGATGCGAAGCCTTGCGCCGAGTGTGTAGACGCAGCGCAAAAGTTTGCGAAAACGATCCCTCAAGATAGCCGCGCCGCTGCCGTCATCCTCGGCATGACGTATTGCAGCACAGCCTTTCTCGGTCGCCAGCCGATCCTCGATCGCGACAAGCAGTTGGTCGGTTTCGAGTTGCTGTTCCGCGGTGGCAATGAAAACCGGGCCGTGGTCACGAACGACACGCAAGCCACTGCCGTCGTTCTGACACGCGCATTTTCCGATCTTGGCATCGATGCCGCACTCGGCAGCGGCCTCGGTTTCATCAACTGCGATGCGAACCTGCTGCTCTCCGACGCGATCGAGGTGCTGCCGTGCGACCGCATCGTGCTGGAGATCCTCGAAACCGTCGATCCGACACCGGAAGTCCTCGCGCGATGCCGCACGCTGCGCGACAAGGGCTTCATGCTCGCGCTCGACGACTACACCGGCGCCGAAGAGCGCTTCCGCGAGCTGTTGGCGATGGTCGACTTCATCAAGGTCGATATCCAGCCGCTTGACGAAGCCGCCTTGCGTGCGCTGACGGCGCGGCTGTTGCCGCTTGGTGTGGCACTGCTGGCAGAGAAGGTGGACACCCAGGCACAAGCGGATCTTTGCCGCGATCTGGGTTTTGAGTTGTTCCAGGGCTATTTCTTCGCCCGGCCAACGATCCTGGCGCAAAGGAAACTCGACCACAACGAGATGACGCTGCTGCGCCTGCTGGGGCTGGTCATGCAGGATGCGGACACCGAGGAACTGGAAAGCGTCGTCAAGCCGGACCCGAGCCTAACAGTCAAGCTGCTTCGCCTGGTCAACTCCGCCGGCTCGGGGCTGCGCAGTCCGGTTCATTCGCTGCGCCATGCCATCACGGCGCTTGGCCGCAAGCCGCTGCAACGCTGGATCCAGCTTCTGCTGTTCGCACGCCCCGGCAGCCACAGCCAGAACGATCCGCTGATGATCCTCGCCGCCACCCGCGGCCGCACGATGGAGATCCTCGCCGGCACGCCGGACACTAGCCTCTACCGGCTGCGTGACGAGGCCTTCCTTGCGGGCGTCGTCTCGCTCTTGCCTGCACTGTTGATGACGCCGATGGACGACATCCTCGAAGGTCTGCCGGTTTCTGCCACACTGCGCGCCGCAGTGCGAGAACGCGCCGGACCGCTCGGCGCCTTGTTGCACCTGGTGGAAACTTTGGAGGGTGCGGATCACGATGCATTCCTTGCCGCACTCGCGCACTGTCCGGGCATTGCGCCAACGGCGGTGTTTGCCGCCGAGGCCTCAGCCATGGCATGGGCATCACAGATCGGCAAACCCATATCGGAATGACAGCCCTGACAGCCTCGCACCGGAATCGACTGACTGCGCTGATGCGCGGCGCATTGACTTTGCTGGTGGTGGGTATCGTCAGCTTTGCCACCCTCTGCGCCCCCGCCGCATCCGCCGCGCCGGAGCAGGACCGCGTGACGCTGCAGCTCAAATGGCGTCACCAGTTCCAGTTCGCTGGCTACTACGCCGCGCTCTACAAGGGCTACTACGGGGACGCCGGCCTCGATGTGGACATCCGCGAGGCGAACGAAGGCGAAGATCCAGTCCAGCAAGTACTCGCCGGGCGCGCCGACTTCGGCGTTGGCACCAGCGAGTTACTGCTGCTGCGTAATGCGGGCAAGCCCGTGGTCGTGCTGGCGGTGATCTTCCAGCATTCGCCGCTGGCGCTCGCTGTGCGTCGCGAAAGCGGCATCGACAGCCTGCACGACCTCGCCGGCAAGCGCGTCATGATCGAGCCGAACTCGGCCGAACTCTTTGCCTACCTGCAGCATGAGGGCATCGCCTCCGATTCGATGCAGTTGGTCGCGCACAACTTCAAAGTCCAGGACCTGGTGGCGGGCAAGCTCGATGCGATGTCGGTGTACGCGACCGACGAACCCTTCGAGCTGGGCGAAGCCGGTGTCGCCTACGCGCTTTTCGAACCCCGTTCCGCTGGCATCGATTTCTACGGCGACAACCTCTTCACCACCGAGGCGCAGATCCGAAAACACCCGGAACGTGTGCGCGCGTTCCGCGAAGCCACGCTGAAAGGCTGGGCTTACGCGATGCAGCACCCGGACGAGATCATCAACCTGATCCTCACGCAGTATGGCGACCGGCACAGCGTCGAGCATCTGCGCCACGAGGCCAAGGTGATGGAGCGCTTGCTGCAGCCGACGCTGGTGGAGCCGGGCTACATGCACGTCGGGCGCTGGCAGCATATCGCCGACACCTACGCCGAACTCGGCCTGATGCCAGCCGGCGCCTCGCTCGACGGCTTTCTCTACAAAGACGGCGCAAGCGGTGAAAACGTCCGCATCCGGCGCAGGCTGACGATAGCGCTCGCCGCGATAGTGCTGATCGCTGCAAGCAGCGCCTACGTGCTGCGCCTGAACTGGCGCCTGAACGCCAACCGCGAGCGGCAACGAGTGATCATCGACACCGCCCCCTTGGCGCTGATCGTGCTGAGCAACGACGACAAGGTGCAGGACTGGAACCGGGCTGCGGAGCGCACCTTCGGCTGGAAGCTCGAAGACGCCCGCGCGCGCAATCTGCCGGACCTGCTCGCACCCGACACTGACCGCGCCACGATGCGCACGCTGCTGGGCGACACCCGCCGCAACGCCAGCGGCAGCCATTCCGGCGAGACCTGGGCGAATACCGCCAGCGGCCGGCGGATCCGCTGCGACTGGCGCTTCGCGGTGATGCCTTCGTGCGATGTTCGCCGGCAATTGGTGGTCGCGATGGCCATCGACGTCACCGCCCAGCGCGAACTGGAAAGCCGGCTGCAACTGATGGCCCACGCCGATCCGCTGACAGGCCTCGCCAATCGCTCGCTCTTTTATGACCGGCTCGAGCGCGCACTATCGCTGGCGCAGCGCCACACCGGCCATATCGCACTGATCTACATCGATCTGGACGACTTCAAACAGGTCAACGATACGCAAGGGCATGAGGCGGGTGACATCGTTCTGCGGGCGGTGGCGATGCGCCTGCGCCGGCTGATCCGCGATTCAGACACCGTGGCGCGTATCGGCGGCGATGAATTCGTGATCCTGCTGCTCGATGTGCCGGATCTCGATGCAGCGCTGGTCGTGGCCCACAAAGCAGAAGAAGCAGTACGGATGGCAGTCGAAGTCCGCCCCGCACAGTTCGCGCATATCGGCGCCAGCATTGGCGTGAGCCTCAGCCCGCAGCACGGCAGCTCGGCGGAAGCCCTGCTACGCGCAGCCGATGCAGCGATGTACCGCGTCAAGCACGCGGGCAAACATGGCGTGGCGGTTGCCCACGACGGCGAGGCCAACGCGGTCGATTGAAGGCGCGGCCGTCAGCGGGCCAAGCCCGCGAACTCAGATTCCTTCGCGCTGACACCACCCGGTGGGGCAAGATCGCCGGGCGCACCACGAAAAGCAAAGGGGCCGCACGGCCCCTTTGCTTCCCCAAGCTCACCGTCGAATCACGGATACAGACCGCGCTCTTCGCGTGCCTGCAGGATCCGCGTACAGGCCACGACGAACGCCGCTGTGCGGATCGAGATGCGATGCTCCTGCGCGGTATCCCAAATCTTGCGGAAGGCTTCCGACATGATGCGTTCGAGCCGCATGTTGATCTCATCCTCGCTCCAGAAGAAGCTCGCGATGTCCTGCACCCATTCAAAGTACGACACCGTGACGCCGCCTGCGTTGGCGATCACATCGGGTATCACCAGCACGCCCTTGTTGGCGAGGATATCGTCAGCCTCAGGCACCGTCGGGCCATTCGCGCCTTCGAGCACGACACGCGTCTTGATCCGCTTGGCGCGCTCCGGCGTGATCTGGCCTTCGAGTGCAGCCGGGACCAGGAACTCGGTCTCGACGTCCCAGAACTGTTCGTTCGGAATCACCTCTGCACCCGGACATTTCGCAATGCCGCCATCGCGGCGCAAGGTCGCCATCAACTCGGCGATATCGAGGCCGTTCGGGTTGTAGATCGTGCCGGTGTGATCCTGCACCGCAACGATTTTCGCGCCATTGCCAGCGAAGAGTTCAGCCGCCGCGCTGCCAACGTTGCCAAAGCCCTGCACCGCGATGCGCGCACCGTTGATCTGCAGGTCGATGCGACGAGCCACTTCGCGCCCGATCACGAAGACCCCGCGGCCGGTGGACTTCAAACGGCCCAGCGATCCACCCAGTTCGATCGGTTTGCCGGTGACGACACCCGTCGCCGTAGCGCCGACGTTCATCGAATAGGTGTCCATCATCCACGCCATGATCTGCGCGTTGGTGTTCACATCCGGCGCGGGGATATCCTTGTCCGGCCCGATGATCAGCCCGATCTCGCTGGTGTAGCGGCGCGTGAGCTTTTCGAGCTCCTTATTCGACAAGGTCTTCGGATCGACCCGGATACCGCCCTTGGCGCCGCCATAAGGCAGATTCACCGCAGCGTTCTTCACCGTCATCCACGCCGACAACGCCATCACCTCTTCCAGCGTGACATCCGGATGGAAGCGCACGCCGCCCTTGCCGGGGCCGCGCGAGAGGTTGTGCTGCACACGAAAGCCCTCGAAGTGGCGGATGCTGCCGTCGTCCATCTCGATCGGGATATCAACGATCAGCGCGCGCTTCGGGCGCCGCAGGGTCTCTGCCCAGCGAGCCAGATGGCCCAAGTACGGCACCACGCGCTCAACCTGTTCGAGGTATGTCGCCCACGGCCCCCCGGCCGTAGTTGCGACGTATGAAAGCCCGTTCATCATGTCTCCCCCATTACGGGTGTTGCTTTTGACAACATTTATAAATGGCCCGGCGGGCCACAAACAGGGCAGGATCGCCGCCCTGCGTCGCATTCTGCCGCGCCTGTGGCGCCAAAAACCCAAGACGCGGCGACAAGGACTTGCAAGGATGCGCCGCACGCAGCGCTGCCTTGCAGCGGTATAGTGACTCCGCCTTGGCAGACTGCCCGGGCCGTTATCGACCTGACGACCGCGACATGAACGACGCCCCTTCGCCCGCCTCTTCCACGATTGCCGAGCAACTGGTTGCGCACGGCCGCAACGCACTGCTACAAACGCTCAACGAAGTTGCGCGCGACAGCGGCTTCATTCACCCTGAAGCGCTCGAGGGCCTGCGCCGCGGCACGATCGAAAGCCACGACGAACTCGCCGGCCTGCGCGACCGCCGCGGTTTTGAAAACGCGCGCGGCCTGACCGCCTCGCGCATCAGCCTGGTGCACGAGGAAGACCTCGAATTCACGATCCGCATCAACGATCTGGCGCGCCGCCTGCGCGAACGCTGCGATCGTGAACTGGGCCGCCTGCACCTGCGCTACATGACGCTGCTGGATCAAAGCGACGACGCTGCGTTAGAGCAACTGCCCGTCGGCCCCGAAACCGCCTGCTGCGGGCTGCGTGCGCTATCCGATGCAGCCGGGCTGGATCCGGCGTCGCGCCTGAAACTGCTCGAGCGCATCGAGCCGCGCCTGGCAAGCGGCCTCAACGCGCTCTACGCCCAACTCAATCGAGAGCTCGAAAGCCACGGCGTCGAACCCAAATCGCTCAGCCGCAGCGGTTCGCAAAGCCCGGCGGCCCCGGCACGCGGCCCCGCAAGCGACGCACATGCCTGGGGCGCTGGCAGCTTCGGTGAGTTGCATCGTGCCGCCGTCACCCGCCTCGGTGCCGGCAACGGCGCGCCGATCGATGCAACGCTCGCCGCGGCAGTGCGCGAACAAGTGCTCGGCTGGCTCGACACCCAACAAGCCAACGCAGCCTCGGGTGGCGATGTCGCGGCCCTGAGCGGCAGCGATCTTGGCCCCTTGCTCGGTCCTCGCGAACGCGCTGCGGTTGACGCGCTGGAGCATGTTTTCAAGGTCATCGAACAGAATCGCACGCTCGCTACGCCCATCCGCAGCGCCTTGTCGACGCTGTCGCTGCCAATGATGAAGCTCGCCCTGCTCGATCCGGAGATGCTGAACACCCCAGACCATGCGGCGCGTCGGCTCATCAACGCGATCGGCGAATGCGTGCACGGCATGTCGCCTTCGGCGAACGCCGATCACCCGGTTTGCGTGTTCATCAAAACCGTGACGACCGGCGTGCTGCGTGATTTTGGCCGCGACGCTGCGGTGTTCGAGCGGGCGCTCTCGCGTGTCGAACAGGTGGCCGGCGAACGGCGCGCACTTGCGATCCAGCTCGCCACGGCATCAAACGCGCTGGCCGCGCGCGTGGAGCGCGAAGAAGCTGCACTGCGTTTCGCATCCAAGGCGATCCGCGCGCTCGCCAGTGAGGGCGTACCCAACGTCGTGCGCGGTTTCCTCGAACAGCACTGGCTGCGTGTGCTTCAAACGACACTCGCGGCGCACGGCGACAAGAGCCCCGAATGGCGCAAGCAACTGATGGTGGCTGACCGCCTGATCTGGAGCGTGCAACCGAAAACCACGCCGGAAGAGCGGCAACACTTGCTCAAACTATTGCCGGAACTGCTTCGCCGTGCGGCAGACGGCCTCGCCATGGTGGGCGTGAGCGAACAGCAGGCACGCGAGCTGCTGGCGCCGTGCATGCAATTTCACACGGCAGCGATCAACGGTCAGGCGGCACCGGCCGATGTGCCCTATGCGGCGCCACAACCCACGCTCGAGTTCGGCACTGTTGGCGAAGCGCCGGGCTTAAAGGTGCTGCGACTCAACGGCGCACCGGGGCGTGAGAGCCTGCCGAATGCCGAGCTCGCGACGCTCAAGGCGGGGGATTGGATCGAGTTCTCGCTGCCAGACAACCGGCGGGTGCGCGGCTGCGTCGGCTGGATCGGCCCGGGTCGCCATGCGATGGTGATCTGCGACCCCGACCGTCGCGGCATCATGGGCGTCACGATGCGGGCACTGGAACGCGAGCTGCAAACGGGTGATGCGCGCCGGCTCGATGAAACGCCACTCTTCGAGGCGGCCTCAGCCGCTGCGCTCAAACGCCTGCGGGGCGCCACGCAGTAGCACAAGCACGCGATCTTCCGGTTGTTCGATCCGTGGGTTTTCGAATAGCCTAACCCGATCCGAAATCGCGAGCACACCGTTGTGCCAAGCGACCTACACCGCCGAGCAGATTGCCCGCGCGTATCGCCTGAGTTTGCGCCGCAGCCTGCTCCGGCTCTGTCTGATCCCCGCCGCGGGTTGGCCACTTGCGATCGCAGCCTGGCACAGGCTGGGCACACGCTGCATCGGCGCCAGGCTGGCATTCCAGGCTAAGACGCCTCGCAACCTCCACCCCGCAAGATCCACCGCCTCCGCCGACGCAGGTGGATGACACCCTGGCTACAGTGCAGCCATCACCACTCAAGGAGCAAGCATGTTCCTGCTACACCCCCAGGTAGAACCGTGGCTCGTCCGCAGCACGGAAGGCGTCAAGCTCACGCTGCTGACCGAGCGCAGCGAGGGGCTCACGGTGATGTTGCGCTGCGAGCCGGACAACGAAGCCCGCTTCATCGACATGACCTACACCGGCCGCGAAGCCGAGTTGCACCGTTTCGAGGCCACTCTGCCATGGGATACGGGCAACGACCCCACGGTGTACTGCTTCAAGGTCATCGAAGACGGCAAGCAGTACTGGCTGGCCGGCGATGGCCAGCACCATCGCGTGCCGCATCGCGACCAGATGTTCCGCATCAACCGCGTCGATACGCCGCCGACATGGGTGCGTGACCAGGTTTTCTACCAGATCTTCCCCGACCGCTTTTGCCAGGGCGACCCCTCGCTTGCGGTGCAAACCGGCGAATACACCTACGGCAGCGGCCGCATGCAGGTGGTCGCCAAGCGCTGGGGCGAACCGGTGAATCCCGAGCTGCCGGCCACCGAGTTCTATGGCGGCGATCTGATTGGCGTGCGCCGCAGCCTCGACTACCTGCAGAACGAGCTCGGCGTGACCGCGCTCTATCTCAACCCGATCTTCGTCTCGGGGAGCAACCACAAGTACGACACCGAGGATTACTACAACGTCGATCCGCACCTGGGCGGCAATGAGTCGCTCGCCGCGCTGTCTGCCGAGATGAAGTGCCGCGGCATGCGGCTGATCCTCGACGCAGTGGTGAACCACACCGGCACCAACCACCCCTGGTTCAACCTGCACGGCCGGCACGACAGCATCGGCGCAACGCAGAGCGCAAAGTCACCGTGGCGCGACTGGTACTACTTCGACGAAGCCGGCAACTACTACGGCTGGAACGGTCACAAGTCGCTGCCGGTGCTGGATTTCAGCTCGCAAGGCCTGCGTGATGCGATCTACGCTGGGCCCAATGCGGTGCTGCGGCACTGGATGCGGGCGCCCTACAGCATCGATGGCTGGCGCTTCGACGTGATCCACATGCTGGGTGAGGGCCCTGGCTCGAACAACAACGCCCACTACGTACGCGAATTCCGCAAAACCCTGCGCGAAGAGAACCCGCAAGCCTATGTATTGGGCGAGCACTTCAACGAAGCCACGCGCTGGCTGCAGGGCGACCAGGAAGACGGCGCGATGAACTACTACGGCTTCGCGCACCCAGTGCGCGAGTGGCTGGCCGGCACCGACATCGCGTATCACCCGGCGCGGCTCGATACGGCGGAGTTCGGTGCATGGCTCGATTCGGCACGCGGCCGCATCCCCTACGACAACCAGCTCGCGCAACTGAACCTGCTCGACAGCCACGACACCGCGCGCTTCTTCACGCTCGTGGGTACCGACACCGAAGCGATGAAGCTCGCCGTGAGCCTGCTCTTTGCCTACCCCGGCGTGCCTTGCATCTACTACGGCGACGAGATCGGCCTCGAAGGCGGTCAGGACCCGGATTGCCGCCGCTGTTTTGACTGGAATCGCAACCACTGGAATCGCGAACTGTTCGAGCACTACAAGGCGCTGATCGCGCTGCGCAAGGCACGGCCCGAACTGCGCCACGGCGCCTATCAGACCCTGCTGGCCGAAGGTGACACCTATGCCTTCGCGCGCTACACACAAGATTCGGTATCGGTGTTCGCCCTCAACCGGGGCGATCGCCCGCATGCCGTGCGGCTGCCGCTGTGGGTGCTGCCGCTGCACAAGAAACACTGGCGCGCACCTGGCGGCGAACCGATCGCCAACGAGCCGGGCTGGATCACAACGATCCTGCCGCCGCGCTCGCATGTGATCCTGCTCGGCGAGGATTGAGCCATGGCACGCATTGCAGTCGCAGGGCTCTACACGCTGGAAACCAACCTCCGCATCGAGGGCTTTCCGCTCCCCTACTACCCGGTCACCACAGATGTGCATGCGCTCAGCAACTTTGACGACGCGTACAACCGCGACTTCATGGCCGCGGCGGACATCCTGTTCCTGTCGCACGAGCAGTTGCCCTGCGCACCGCAGGAGGCCATCGCCGCGCTGCGCGCACGCTTCGATCCGCGTGTGCTGGTCGTCGGCCTCGGCGCTGGCGGCGCACTGTTGTCGGAACGCGGTGCCGATACGTTGCACGTTCTGGCAATCGCACCACGCGGCGTGGTAAACACCATCGGTGCCGGCGACGCACTGTTCTCCGACTTCGTCGACCAGACGCTGCGCGGTACCTGTGCCCCGCTTGCGCTTCGTAACGCGGCGCTGTTTGCCGGCACGAAAATCAGCGAAAGTGGCGCAACCTGCGGGCTCATGAACGCAGCGCGCTTCGCCGAAGCGATTGCTGCCACCTACTGAGGCGCAGCCGCCCCCCCCGTCACCGATTGATTGATCTGGATTCACCGCATGGCCCGTATCACCCCGGTTGCCGCCCGCATTGCGACCAAGGCGCACTTCTTCGTCAGCGGATTGCTGTTTGCCACCTGGGGCGTGCATGTGCCCACGGTCAAGGCGCATTACCTGCTGTCCGAATCGGCACTCGCCGGCCTGATGCTGGCCTCCGGCATCGGCGCCCTGATTGCGCTGACTCGCGTCGGCCATTGGGTCGCACAGCATGGCGCGCGGCCGGTCGTGATGGTGGGCGGCGTGGCCGTCGCCGCGCCGCTGGTATTGCTGCTCGGGATGCCAGGCTATTTCGCGATGCTCGCGCTGATGTTCGCATTCGGGCTTGCAAGCGGCGCCTTCGACGTGGCGATGAATGCGGAAGCGGTGGCAGTCGAGCACGCCTATGCGCGGCCGATCATGTCCTCCTTCCACGGCTTCTTCAGCCTTGGTGGCATGGTCGGCGCCGGTATCGGCAGCCTGGTCGCGGCCGCGGGTGTCGCGCCGACAACGCACCTTCTGCTTGCCGGCATCGGCGGCGGCGCGGTGATCCTGATCGCAAGCCGCTGGATGCTGCCGGATGAAGCCACTCATTCCCCGGACGAGCCAAGTGGCGGCTTCAGCCTGCCCCCGGGGCCGATCCTGCTGCTCGGCTTGCTGGCTGCCCTCGGTCTCGTCGGCGAAGGCGCGATGTACGACTGGAGCACGCTCTACATGGCCAAGGAGCTGGGCAGCCCGCAGGCTCAGGCGGCCCTGGCCTACGGCGCCTTCTCCGCGGCAATGGCCACCGCGCGCTTCGGCGGCGACTGGGTGCGCGCGCATGTGGGGCCGGAGCGGCTGCTGCGCGCCTCTGCCTGGCTTGCCGCTGTCGCGATGAGCGCCGCCTTACTGATCGCCCAACCCTGGGCCGCTTTGCTCGGTTTCGCGCTGGTCGGCATCGGATTCGCCAACGTCGTGCCCGTACTCTTCACCGCGGCAGCCCAGATTCCCGGCATTACACCGGCCCGCGGTATCGCTGGCGTTTCCAGTTGTGGCTACCTCGGCTTCATGATCGGCCCGCCGGTGATCGGGGCGATTGCGCAGCACTGGGGTCTTGGCGTCGGGCTCTTCGTCGTTGCCGTGTTTGCCGCGCTCGTCGCGCTGCTGACCAAGCGGGCGATTCGCCCACGAAGCGACACTGCCGATCAGCGCTGAACAATCACCACTGGCATTGCATACAGTTTCGATACTGTATAAGATTCCAGCTACACGTTGTTCAAAGCCCTCACCGGAGACCCGCCATGATCCGCATGCCCCGCACCCTGACCTCCTCAGCCCTGCGTGCTCCGCTGCGCGCCTGTGACGCCGCCCTGAGCCTGCGAGCCCTGGCAATGCTGGATGTGGTTCGCCGCCGCGGCCGCACCTGGGGTCTGCTCGCCACTTACGAAGAAGGCCGGCTCGGCCTGCGTTGAACCCCTTCAGGCGAGACGCAAGGGCCTTGCCACCTCGGTCTGCGGCAACGATCTGAGCACGCCGCGTTCGACCATCGCGGCCGAACACGCTAAAATGCGCGCCGTCATTGGGGAGTAGCCGCCCTTCGCGCCAGCGGAGGGGCCTGCGTCAACACACTTGGCCCACCCGGCCATGGCGCAGGCGGTTCCCGTACTTGGCAAGACCATTGACCACGACGCTGCCGGACTGGCCGGGGCGCGCGTGGTCATCGGATCCGCCGGCCAGGGAGTTCAAATTGGAAGCCTTCCTCATCTCGACGGGCGTCGTCGCCCTGGCCGAAATCGGCGACAAGACGCAGCTGCTCGCCTTCATCCTCGCCGCAAAATTCCGTCGTCCCGTACCGATCGTGCTCGGCATACTCGTCGCCACGCTCGCCAACCACGCTGGCGCCGGCGCGCTGGGCGCCTGGATCACCTCACTCGTCAGCCCCGGAGTGATGCGTTGGGTGCTTGGCGTGTCCTTCATCGCGATGGCGGCCTGGATCCTGGTGCCGGATGAATTCGATGAAGACGACGCCAAGCTCGCGCGCTACGGCGTGTTCACCACAACGCTGATCGCGTTCTTCCTCGCCGAGATGGGCGACAAGACGCAGATCGCCACCGTCGCGCTGGCCGCGCAATACAAGTCTGTCATGATGGTCGTGGCCGGCACCACGCTGGGCATGATGCTCGCCAACGTGCCTGCAGTAATCCTCGGCGACCGCATCGCGAACCGCATCCCGGTTCGCGTCGTGCATGGTGTCGCCGCCGCGATCTTCGCCGTGCTCGGTGTCGCCACCTTGTTGGGTGCCGGCGAACGTTTCGGCTTCTGAGTCTGTAACGTGCGGGGCGCCGCAGCGCCCCGCCCTCCGGAGGTAGCACATGTCCATCGAACGCAAACCGATCCGCCGAGGTGGCATCAAGTCCGCTGGCTACGATCGCAGTGCGCGGGTGCTGGAAATCGAATTCGACAATGGATCGGTGATCCAGCACAGCGGGGTCGGCGACGAGATCGCCCGCCGATTCTTGTCCAGCGGCTCGCCGGCAAGCTACTACCGCGACAACATCCAGGACGAATTCACACAGCGCCGTGTGAAATGACGCTCACCAGCTGAGCGGGTCGAGCCGGTAGTAACGCGCAAGTTGCTCGTAGAGCGCTGGGTATTCCTCCTGCAGCGCGGCGGGCAGTTCGAAGAACACCTCGGTTGCGACGGCAAAGAATTCACCGGGGCTCGTCGCAGCGTAGGCGCGTAGCACGCTGGGCTCACCCACGCCAAGCCGCGCCTGAAGCTGTGCATACGCGGCATTGAAGACGGACGACCATTCCCGTGCGCGCCGCCGTG
>JAJZLD010000221.1 GCA_021803785.1 Pseudomonadota bacterium
GCCGACGTATTGATCGCGTGAGAAACGCAGTGCCGAACGCGGCGCCAAACAGGGTGTCGGGCGTGAAGACCAAAACCAGCCCATGAGGGGTAAGCACAAGATGGCACAGAGCGACACCGTCAAGAATGGCAACGGCGGCACCCTCGGCTTCGAAGCCGAACTCTTCAAGGCCGCCGACAAGCTGCGCGGCAACATGGAACCCAGCGACTACAAGCACGTCGCGCTGGGCCTGATCTTTCTGAAATACATCTCCGACGCCTTCGAGGCCCGCCACGCCCAACTGCTGGCCGAGGATGCCGCTGCAGCTGAGGACAAGGACGAGTACCTCGCCGACAACATCTTCTGGGTGCCGAAGGAAGCCCGCTGGTCGCATCTGCAAGCCAACGCCAAGCAGAGCAGCATCGGCACACTGATCGACGACGCGATGCGCGCCATCGAAAAGGACAACGAATCATTGAAAGGCGTGCTGCCCAAGGACTACGCCCGCCCGGCGCTCAACAAGGTGATGCTGGGCGAGCTGATCGATTTGATCTCAGGCATCGCGCTGGGCGAAGGTAACGACAAGTCGAAGGACGTGCTCGGTCGCGTCTATGAATACTTCCTCGGCCAGTTTGCGGGCGCGGAAGGCAAGCGCGGCGGCGAGTTCTACACGCCACGCTCGGTGGTACGCACGCTGGTGGAGATGCTGGAGCCGTATCAGGGCCGCGTCTATGACCCCTGCTGCGGCAGCGGCGGCATGTTCGTGCAAAGCGAAAAGTTCGTCGCCGAACACGGCGGGCGCATCGGCGACATTGCCATCTACGGGCAGGAGAGCAACTACACCACCTGGCGGCTGGCGAAGATGAACCTCGCGGTGCGCGGCATTGACTCGGACATCAGGTGGAACAACGAAGGCAGCTTTCACAAGGATGAACTGCGCGACCTGAAGGCCGACTTCATCCTCGCCAACCCGCCGTTCAACATTTCGGACTGGGGCGGCGACCGCCTGCGTGAAGACGTGCGCTGGAGCTTCGGCGTGCCGCCCGCTGGCAACGCCAACTACGCGTGGCTGCAGCACATCCATCACCACCTCGCACCCAACGGCACGGCAGGCGTGGTGCTAGCCAACGGCTCGATGAGCTCCAACCAGTCCGGCGAGGGCGAGATACGCCGTGCCATGTTGGAAGCCGACGTGGTGGACTGCATGGTGGCGCTGCCCGGGCAGCTTTTCTACTCCACGCAGATTCCGGCTTGCCTGTGGTTCCTGGCCCGCAACAAGAACCTCGGCCACGGCCTACGCGACCGACGCGGGCAAGTGCTGTTCATCGACGCCCGCAAGCTGGGCGTGCTGGTGGACCGCACCCGGCGCGAACTCACCGACGATGAAATCCAGAAAATCGCCGACACCTACCACGCCTGGCGCGGGGAGAACGGGGCAGGTGAATATGCCGACGTGGCCGGTTTCTGCAAATCCGCTTCGATGGAAGAAATTCGCAAACATGGCCACGTGCTGACACCGGGGCGCTACGTCGGCGCGGCGGAACAGGAAGACGACGGCGAACCGTTTGCGGAAAAAATGGCGCGACTCTCGGCGTTGTGGCGCGAGCAGCGCGCAGAGGGAGCCAGGCTTGATGCGGCGATTGAGGCCAACCTGAAGGAGCTTGGGTATGGCGAATGAGTGGGGCGAGACCCAGCTATCACGTATTGCCAAACTCCGGTCTGGCTTTCCGTTCAAGAGTTCCAGTTGGGTCGATAATGGCGTTCCTGTCATCAAGATCGCCAACGTCAAAGATGGCCGCATCGTTGCAGACGGGTGCGGCTATGTCTCGCATGAGACGGCAGCAACTGCGCGGGAATGGATGACGCAAAAAGGTGACGTACTTATTGCTATGACTGGCTACGTTGGCGAGATTGCCCGAGTACGTTCTGGTGAGAAACACCTCATCAACCAGCGCGTCGGCCGTTTCGATTTTCTAGACGACTCACCTGTCATCCCCGAGTTCCTCTTCTACTACCTACGTCAGTCGGAAGTTCGTTCCCTGCTTGAAACGATGGCAAGAGGTTCAGCGCAACCAAACTTGAGCGCGAGCGATGCTGCGAAATTGTGGGTGCCAGTACCGCCTCCAGCTGAACAACGCGCCATAGCTCATATCCTCGGTAAGCTGGACGAAAAGATCGAGCTCAACCGCAAGCAAAACAAAACGCTGGAGGCGATGGCGCGGGCGCTGTTCAAGGCATGGTTCGTGGACTTCGAGCCGGTGCGCGCCAAGATCGAGGGCCGCTGGCGGCGCGGCGAATCGCTTCCAGGCCTGCCTGCCCACCTCTACGATCTCTTCCCCGACCGCCTCGTCGATTCGGAGTTGGGGGAGATTCCGGAGGGGTGGGAGGTAGTATCGTTAGGCGACTTAGTCGACACGGTGAAGGGGCGCTCTTACAGAAGCGAGGATCTAGCAGAATCTGATACAGCTCTCGTAACGCTGAAGTCTTTTGCCAGGGGCGGCGGGTATCGCCCTGACGGGTTAAAGCCCTTTACCGGGAGTTATAAGCTAGAACAGGTCGTGGAACCTGGTGATATCGTCATTGCATGTACGGATGTTACACAAGCTGCTGAGGTCATCGGTCGCCCAGCCATTGTTCGAGGAACCACCCGCTTTCGAAAGCTGGTCGCCTCTCTGGATACATCGATCATTCGTCCATGTAATTTAGACATTACGCGTGCGTTTCTCTATTTCATGGCTAGAACCGACGCATTTATCGCTCATACCTTTGCGCATACGACAGGCACTACAGTTCTACATCTCGCCAAAGAGGCTCTGTCTTCTTTTCGGTTTGCTAGACCCGCATCGCAGCTAGTTGAATCATTCGACGCACTAGCTGCTCCTGCTTTGGAACATATTCAAGCGCTTGAATATGAATCAGAAAGCCTCGCCCAACTACGCGACACTCTGCTGCCCAAGCTGATCTCAGGCGAGCTCCGTATCAAAGACGCTGAAGCCTTTCTCAAGGCGCACGGGCTATGAAGCCCACCTCCGACATCATCATTTACGAAGGCGGCGAGGCCCGCGTGGAGGTGCGGCTGAACCGCGAGACAGTGTGGCTGACCCAGGAGCATATGAGCCAGTTGTTCAAGCGGGAGCGCTCGGTCATCACCAAGCACCTGCGCAACGTCTTTGCTGAGGGAGAGCTGGAGCGCGAAGCAGTATGTGCAAAATTTGCACATACTGCTGCTGACGGCAAAACCTATCAGGTGGAGTACTACAACCTCGACGTGATCATCTCGGTGGGCTACCGGATCAAGTCGATGCAGGGCACGCGCTTCCGCCAATGGGCCACGCGCGTGCTGCGCGAGCACCTCACCCAGGGTTATTCCCTCGACCGCCAGCGCTTCGAGCGCAACGCCGCCGAGCTCGAAGCGGCGCTGGCGCTGGTCAGGAAGGCCGCGGCAGGCGAATCGCTCACCGCGGAGCAGGGCCGCGGGCTGGTAGACGTGATCGCCCGCTACACGCAAACCTTTCTGTGGCTGCAACGCTACGACGAAGGCTTGCTGCCCTCCCCGGCGGGCAGCCCGGGCGGAGTGCTGCCCACCTTGGAAGACGCCCGCACGGCGATTGCGCGGCTCAAAGCCGATTTGCTTGCACGCGGCGAGGCTTCCGACCTCTTCGGACGTGAGCGGGGGGATGCCCTCGCGGCCATTCTCGGCAATCTGGAACAGACAGTGTTCGGCAAGCCCGCTTATCCCACCGTCGAGACCAAGGCGGCGCACCTGCTCTATTTCGTCATCAAGGATCATCCGTTCTTGGACGGCAACAAGCGCTGCGGGGCGTTCTTATTCGTGGATTTCCTCGCCCGAAACGGGCGGCTCTTCCAGGACAGCGAACCGGTGATCAACGACGTGGGACTGGCGGCGCTGGCGCTACTGGTGGCGGAGTCGGACGCCAAGAACAAGGATGTGATGATCCGGCTGATCGAAAACATGCTGGCACGGCCTGCGACGCGGAAGGAGTGATGAGCGATGGTGTTTTTGTCGGAGGCCGAGCTCGAAAGCGCACTGCTGGGTCAGCTGCGCACGCTCGGTTACCACATCGAGCGTGAGGAAGACATCGGCCCGGACGGGACACGCCCCGAGCGCGAGAGCTATCAGGACGTGGTGCTCAAGCGGCGGCTGGAGGGCGCCGTCGCACACCTGAATCCTGGTGTGCCCCCGGGAGCGCGTCAGGAGGCCATCCGGAGAGTGATGCAGTCCGAACTGCCCTCCTTGCTCGAAGAAAACCGGCGACTGCACAAACTCCTGACCGAGGGCGTGGATGTCGAGCACGAGACGGACGACGGTCTTCTGACCGCGGGCAAGGTGCGACTCATCGACTTCGAGCGCCCGGAGCAGAACGACTGGCTGGCTGTCAGCCAGTTCGTGGTGATCAACGGCCAGCACAACCGACGGCCCGATGTGGTGCTGTTCGTCAACGGCTTGCCGCTCGCGGTGATCGAGCTCAAGGCGCCGGGCGCAGAGCAGGCCACACTCGCGGGCGCGTTCAACCAGTTGCAGACCTACAAACGGGAAATCCCGCCGCTCTTTCACACCAACGCGCTTTTGGTCACGTCGGACGGCATCGCCGCCCGAGTGGGGTCGCTTTCCGCCGATTTCGAGCGTTTCATGCCCTGGCGCACGACGGACGGGCGGGACTTGGCACCCAAAGGCGCGCCGGAGCTCTCGACACTGATCGAAGGCGTGTTCGAACATCGCCGCCTGCTCGATCTTGTACGCGACTTCACGGTCTTCGCCGAGACCGGTTCGAGGCTCGTCAAGATTATCGCCGGCTACCACCAGTTCAACGCGGTCAAAAAGGCGGTGGAACAGACACTGCGCGCACTGCCGCCGAAGAACGCAACGCAGGAGAACCCGTTCCGCGACGGCTGGTCTTCGGCGCACGACCAAAAGCCGGGGGATCGCCGTGTGGGCGTGATCTGGCATACGCAGGGTTCGGGCAAGAGCCTGCTGATGGCGTTCTATGCGGGTCTCTTGGTCAAGCACCCGGCGTTGGAAAATCCGACGCTGGTGATCATCACCGACCGCAACGACCTGGACGACCAGCTCTTTGCCACTTTCTCGATGTGCCGCGATCTTATCCGCCAAACACCGGTGCAGGCGGAAAGCCGCGAGCATTTGCAGACGCTCCTCGACCGGGCTTCGGGCGGAGTGATTTTTACCACCTTGCAGAAGTTCGGTGAAGTCGACGGACCCCTGACGACCCGGCGCAACGTGGTGGTCATCGCCGACGAGGCGCACCGGAGCCAGTACGGCTTCAAGGCCAAGGTGGACACCAAGACCGGTGAGATCTCCTACGGCTTTGCCAAGTACCTGCGCGATGCCCTGCCGAACGCCTCGTTCATCGGCTTTACCGGCACGCCGATCGAGGCTGACGACAAGAACACCCCGGCGGTGTTTGGCCATTACATCGACATCTACGACATCAGCCGCGCGGTCGAGGACGGGGCCACGGTACCGATCTATTACGAGTCCAGGCTCGCGCGCATCGAACTCGACGAGAACGAAAAACCGAAGATCGACGCCGAGATCGAGGAGATTCTGGAAGGTGGTAAAAAT
>JAJZLD010000222.1 GCA_021803785.1 Pseudomonadota bacterium
AGCCGAACGACGTAACCCGGATACCGATACGCAACTCGCAAGGCGTGCCGAGTGGCAGGGGGCGTTCAACGCACACTATGTGCAGGATGCCTGGCGTGCCAGCGTCGAAGTGCGCTATGTCGGCGATCGCTACGACGACGCGGCTAACCTGCACAGGCTCGACGCCTACACCCTGGTCAATCTCGTCGCGAACTGGAAGCTGATGCCGCAAACGCAACTGGAAGTGCGGCTCGACAACCTGTTCGACGAGCAGTACGAGACGGTGCGCGGCTACGGCACAGCCGGACGCAGCGTCTTCGCGGGCCTGCGTTTCAGCACCCGCTGAGCGCAGGCATTTCGCTGGCAGGCCGGGGCGCGCGACAATGAGCACCCTTTCGATCGCAATCGCTCGTTCGCCGATGCGCCCTCGCCGCGTGCTGCTCGTATTGCTTGGCCTCGCTGCCGTGGTGCTGGCGGCGTTCTTCGCCGCACTGGCCGCGGGCGAGGTGGCGGCGGGGCCGCGTGCGATTCTCGACGCGCTGCGCGGCCAGCCAGACGATATGGCCGCCACCGTGGTGGCGCAGCTGCGCTTGCCGCGTGCGATGGCCGCCTTTGGCTGCGGCGGCCTGCTGGCCTTGTCGGGTGCGCTGATGCAAGTGCTACTGCGTAACCCGCTGGCCGATCCCTATGTGCTGGGGATCTCAGGCGGTGCGGCGGTCGGCGCGCTGTCGGCGCTGCTGTTGGGGCTCGCCACGCCTTGGGTGGACGGCGCGGCGCTCGCTGGTGCCCTGCTCAGCATGTTCGCCGTGTTTGGCATTGCGCGGGGTCCCGGTAGCTGGACGCAAACCCGCTTGCTGCTGACGGGCGTGGTGGTCGCATCCGGCTGCGGCGCGCTGGTTTCGCTGCTCCTCGCAATCAGTCCCGACCGTGCGCTGCGCGGCATGCTGTTCTGGCTGATGGGTGATGCGGGCGCGGCGGATCGTCCGTGGCTGGTGCTGGGCGTACTGATACTTGGTGTGCTGGCCAGTCTGCCGATGGCGCGCGAGTTGAATCTGCTCGCCCGCGGCGAGCGGCATGCGCGTGCGCTCGGCGTCGATACGCGTCGCGTTGCGACCATCGTGTTCCTGCTCGCGTCACTGCTCACCGCTGCGGCGGTGACGGCAGTCGGCGCGGTGGGCTTTGTTGGTCTCGTCGTGCCGCATCTGCTCAGGCTGGTGCTGGGCAACGACCAGCGCTTGTTGTTGCCGGCCTCGGCACTCGGTGGCGGCGGTCTGCTCCTGATTGCGGACACCGCTGCGCGTACTGCCGTCGCGCCCTTGCAGTTGCCGGTTGGCGTGCTGACCGCGTTGATCGGCGTGCCGCTTTTCCTGTGGCTCCTCTCCCGGCATCCGCGATGAGCGAAGCGAGCCCCCCCGTGCTGTTGCGTGCGCGTGGCCTTGATGTCGGCGTCGCCCAGGTCCGCGCCGTGCGTGGGCTCGATCTGGATCTCAATGCCGGCGATCGGCTTGCGATAGTTGGCCGCAATGGTGTCGGCAAGAGTACGCTGCTGGCTGCGCTGGCCGGCCTGCACCCGTCGCAGGGCGAGCTTGAGTGTGGCGGGGCGCCGCTGGCGCGCTGGTCGGCCCGCGCACTGGCGCAACTCCGCGGCTGGTTGCCGCAGCATCCGGACGACCCCTTCGCCAGCAGCGTTGAAGAAGCGGTGCTGGTAGGGCGTCATCCGTGGCTCGATCGTTTCGAGTGGGAAAGCGAGGACGACCTCCGCATCGCGGCCGAAGCGCTGGCGGCCATGGGCCTGGTGGGCTTCGCGCGGCGCAATGTGCAGACCCTCTCGGGCGGCGAGCGTCAACGCGTGTCGATTGCGGCACTCCTTGCGCAGACGCCACGGCTCTATCTGCTGGACGAACCGCTCACGCATCTCGACCTCGCCGGCCAGATCGCGGTGCTCGATCATTTCCGTGGCGTCGCGGACGCGGGTGCAGCCGTCGTTATGGTGTTGCACGACATCAACCTCGCGCTGCGCTGGGCGAGTCATCTGCTGATCCTGTTCGGCGACGGTGCCTGGCAAGCGGGCCCGGTCGACGAAGTGGCCTCTGCGTCGGTGTTCGGGCGTGCGCTTGGCCATCCGGTGCGGGCGCTCGACGATGCAGGCAGACCGCACTTTGTCCCGGCCTGAGTACCGCGCACGGCGCAGCCGTCGGTCGGGCGCCCTCTTGCCTGACGCCGCGCAAGCAGGAAGACTGCGCCCCCATGCTTGAACAGGACTTCGAACGCCTCTTCGACCGCGCCCGGCGGCGCGCTTTGCGCTATCCGCGCTGGTTCCGCTTCCTCGTCACGATGCGGGCGGCGACCGGAGTGGGCTTTGTCGTGCTGCTTGGCGTTGCGGCGGTGCTGATGATCGGCTGGGCCCTGTCACCACTTTTCGATGGCGGCTTTCAGGAAAAGCCGGTGCTGTGCTTTTTGCGCGGCCTGCTGGCGATACCTGCGCTGCATCTGCTGATGCTGGTGTCGCGCATGCTGCGTGGCCGCTTTCCTGCGCCCGATGGCCTTGCGCTCGGGCCAGACGAAGCGCCCGCGCTGTTCGATTTGCTCGAACGTCTGCGCCGCCGTTTCGGTACGCCGCCGATTCACGCGGTGTGCATCACCGGCGAGTTGAACGCAGCGATCACGCAGCGGCCGAACCGCTGGACCGGCCTGCCGATGCGCAACACGCTGGTGATGGGGCTGCCGCTGACGCTGGCAACCTCACCGCGCCAGTTCGTCGCCGTTCTCGCGCATGAGTTTGGCCATCTGCGGCGCCAGCGCATCGCGCTGGGTGGCATCGGGTGTTACCTGCGCGCCTTGTGGCATCAGGTGCTTGAAAACATGGAGGCAGTGGCGAGTCCGCTGCAGCCAGCGTTCTCGCTCATCACTGAAATCGAAACACCCTTGTATTGCGCCGAATCGCTGGTGCTATCGCACCTCGATGAACTGGAGGCGGACGCCTGTGCCGCAGAGGTCGTCGGTGCCAAGCGGCTTGGTGAAGCGCTGGCCGAGATTGCGGTCAAGCACCGCTTCCTGGCCGATGACTACTGGGCCAAGGTCTACGCGCAGGCAAACCACTCTGAACGACCGTCGATCCTGCCGTATCGCCACATGGCGGCGGCGCTGCGTGCGGGCTTCGACCGCGAGGCATTCGCCGAATGGTTCGAAGCGCTGTCGCACGAGCAGAGCGACGAATCGCGGTTGAGCACCCACCCGAGCCTGCGCACGCGGGTGCATGCGCTTGGCCTCGCGGAGCCGAGCGAGGGCGCTGGCTCGGACAGCGCGGCGCGGCGCTTTCTTGGCGAGTCGGTTGGGCGGCTCGCTGGCGAACTCGATCAGCAGTGGTGGCAAGGGCAGCAGCGCAGCTGGCGCAAACGCCACTGGGAAGTAACCCGCGCGCTCGACAAGATCGCCAAGCTCGAGTCCGAGGGCGCCCAACTGGGCGTCTCCGAGCGGCTTGAACTTGCTTTGCTGGTCGAGCGCTATGCAGGCGATCGTGACCCGCTCTCGGTGTACCGGGAACTGATGCCGCAGGCGCCCGGACGCCCGGATGCGTTGCTTGCAATGGGGCGCTTGCTGCTCGGGCGTGGCGATCCGACGGGCGTGGCCTACCTGCGCCGGGCGATCGGCGAGGACGACGCGGTGGGCCTGCAAGCTGCCGCGCTGCTGATCGAACATTACGAGAGCAGCGGTATCGGCGCGGCAGCGCGTCCGTATCGCAAGCGCCTCGGCAAGCTGCTGCGCCAGGCGCAGCTCGTGCAGGCGGCGCTGGATGCGCCACTCGAAGCGCTGCGTTCATTGCCGCCGGGGCTCGAGATGCATGAGCTGCGTGCGCTGGTGCGGGATATCCGGCGCCACGATCCGGTGCGTCGCGCCTACGTGGTGCGGCGGCGTTGCGAGTTGGCGCCGCGCTGGCGTGCCTACATCCTCGTGCTGTGCGTCGAGCACCACGCCCTCGGTGCCGTCGCCGATGTGGCGCAGGAGATCGAAGCGGGCATCACGATTCCGGGTTTGTGGCGCGTGCTCACGGTACCGGTCGGCAGCGGCGAGGAGGCCATCCTGTGCGAAGTGCGCGGAGCTCGTTTCTTTTCGCGCAAGGATGGGGCGCGGTCCGCGTCTGATCAGCGTTTGCCGGCGAGCCGCTCGCGCGCCTGATCGAGAACGGCACACACTTCCTGCGCCCCAGCGAGAATTCGCGGACCGGCCCGGTTCAGGTGGTCGCCGTCCACATAGAACAGGTTTCCATACGCCACTGCTGGCAGCGCTTTCCATGCGCGCCATGCGTCGAGTGAGCCTCGGTCAGTGGCGGGCTCGCGGCCGGTCAGAATCGCCTCGGGCGCGGCTTTGAGCACCGCTTCGCGCGTCACCGTTGGCGCGATCGGGTCAAGTTCGGCAAAGACGTTGTGCCCGCCGCACAAGCTCAACACATCGCTGACCATGTGCTTGCCATTGAGCGTCTGCAACGGATCGGACCACACCTGGTAGAACACCCGCACCGGCTTACGTGATGCGTAGTGCTGGCGCAGCGTCTCGATGCCCTCGCGCAGGCCTTTCGCGGCGGCTTTTGCTTCACCGTCGTGCCCTGTCAGCACGCCGATACGCTCAAGATCGCTGGCAATCGTTTCGAAACGTCGCGGCTCACTGAGGAAGACCGGCACGCCCATGCGCTTGAGGCGTTCAAGCTGCGCGGCCGGATTGCCCGATGCCCAGCCAACGACCAGGTCCGGTTTGAGGGCGACGATTCGTTCAAGGTCGAGCGCGTGGTAGCCGCCCACACGCGGCAGTTTCGCCGCAGCGGCGGGGTAGTCACTGTATTCCGTTGCGGCGACGACACGCGCACCGGCGCCGGCCGCGAACAGCAGTTCGGTTGCGTGCGGGGCAAGGCTGACGATGCGTTGCGCCGGGGCATTGAGCGTGACGCGCGCGCCGGTATCGTCCAGCACGCTCACGTTTGCAGCCAGCGCCGCGACAGGCATCAACGCGAGCACCATCGATGACGCGAGGTGCCTGCGCCGGAGCGATTCACGATGCAGGCAGAAGGGGCTGAAGATTTGCATGGCGGGCGTGTTTCATGGCGAATTGCAAGCCCATGATTCTACTGTCATGGCATCTGCCAAAGTGTTACACGCCTGTGCGGTGCTGCGCGCTTGACCGGGTCGTCGACCACTCCTAAGATCGATCACATGGAACAGGAACTCTCGGCTCTCGAAGCCAAGCTCGATACGCTGATTCGCCAAGTGCAGGCGCTGCGCGCCGATAACTTGTCGTTGCGCGAACGGATTGTCACGCTGGAAGCCGACAACCAGCGCCTCAAGGCCAAGGTCGAGGTTGCGACGAGCCGGATCGAGTCCGTGCTTGCGATGATTCCGGATGGAGCGGCGTCGTGACCGAGAGCGTCGATTTCTCCGTTTTGGGGCGTGAATACAGCGTTTCCGTGAAGCCCGAAGAGCGCGAATCGTTCCTCGCGGCGGTTGCGTTGGTGGATGCGAAGATGCGTGAGTTCGAAGCGCGCACCAAGGCGTCGCCCGATACACCGCCTCGAAGG
>JAJZLD010000223.1 GCA_021803785.1 Pseudomonadota bacterium
GGACGAAATTCCATCGTTCAGCTGATCGCCAACACCCGCACCAAGACCGGGCTCACCGTCGCCTGCCGGATCGACGCCAATGCTTATGCAAAAGGCGTCAAGGTCTCCAACGCGGAAATGGACTCCCTCAACATTCGGACAGACAATTTCCATGGCGAGTGGAACTCTACCATTGCACAAAAGCAACAAATTTAATGAAGCGGTTATCAGGGCTCAGGCCCTAAGCAGCATGTGCGCTCGCCTTTTGTGAACACACCGCAAGCGCCATACCGTCGTTGTAGGTCGTGTTCGGCAGTGACCCCAAAGAGAACGAAATCACACCCTCGGCATGTTGTGGCCGAATCTCGGAACGGGCAATTGCACGTCCATAGTCCCTCGTGAACTCAAGCAATCCGCTGGCCTCCAAAGGAATAGGCCCGATGGAATTTCGTCCGGTGAAGTGGTAGATGGTAAAAACTGGCAGGACGCGGAGACGCAGCAGCGCGTCTACCGCAGCCAGCATTTCTTCATTTTCGCGTTCATGCTTCCATCCTGTCGTAGACAGGCTAACCGGAAGCGACTGCACCCCGTAGACGAGGTTTGAATACACGGCGCCTTCGCCAAACACAGCAAGCGCGTGGCGAAAAGCGCTCAGGAATTTCTCATAGCCGTAGTCCGCCTTTCCTGGCGCTATGGCGCGGAAAAGGTCACGGCGAACCACTTCCACATTGAAGTACACCTCGTCGAGGCCGGAGTCCTTGAGCACATTGATGATAGAGAGATCTGACGGCGGCATTACTGCTGCCGCAATATGAAGTGGCCGGCTGCCGAGCTGCTGACGTGCCCGGACAACCATGTCTGCAATCAATCGCGGAGTAACGTCGTACGAACGTAGATTTCCTGGTGTTGTCTGCACGTGCACAGCCGACGGATCGGCTCCAGCCGCCGCAGCCAGCGCATCGCCAAGATACTCCGCTGTCTTCGCCGCCCTGGGGAATGGACGATGGTGCAGATAGGTATCCTGCAGCTCGCAAAAGCGGCACTCTTTTCCCTGCTTGAAGTAAAAGCAGACGTTCGATGGCACCACGCCCAATAGGTCGTATCCGAGCTTCTGAACACCACTCCCCAACGGAAGTCCTGCAAGCTCTTGGTCCTCCAGGGGCGACCTCATAGGTAGCTCAACGATCCGGACCACATTATCTCGGCGATTGATGAGTATTGGCGTCCCGTCACGCGCATCAAGCAGCCAATGGGATCGTGGATTATATCTGACGCGAACGATCACCGGTTTCGTGTTGAATCCGTGCGGGCGATAGAGAATGAGATCGTCAGGTACTGTGAATGGGGGAACAGCGACACCATAGTCATAAAGATGAACCTTCTTCGGGTTTGCCTGCGATGTGAGGGCTTGCAATCTGTCAGCGACCGCCAGTCCACTAACCAGGACCTCGCATTTCACGCGTACCGCATCTTCGATTGCCAAAAACTGTGGCGTTTTCATTCGCCGATCTCCTTTCTGCTTGATTCCAAGACTGCAGCCGATTTGCGCGGCGCGCACATTGGACATTTGTCAGCTCGGAAATACCGCGGTGCCACCGATGTCAGCGAATGGATTGGAATAGGAAAGTTGTTTTTTTTTTCGCAGCCCTCGATGACGGCTATGACGGCAGCGACGACAGGTTGAATCCCGGTGATGCTCTCGATCGCCTCGATGGCGAATTGCAAAGTCTTGCCCGAAAAAAAGGTGTTGTCGACAACCGCAATGCGATCCCCAGGCCTTATTGCGTGTCCGTTACGGACTGTGCCATGCTTTCGAAGCGTGGCGTAAGGAATTCCCAGGAGTGGTCCGACCCGGCTGGCGACATCGATCCCACCCGTCTCGGGGCCGAGGATCACTGTTGGCTGATATGAGCGAAGAATTTCAGCGAGTCCTTCGGCCAAGCAGTGCCCCTGATGTGCATCTGAGAGCACTGAAGCCGGTACCACGAATTGATCGGTGTGCAGCAGCCCGTTCTCGACGGCCCAATGCCCCAGGACGATTCCGTGAAATTTCGAGAGCTTTGCCCAGTAGCTCAGGCGGTCAGCTGGATTGTGCGCAGCATCGTAATGCCAGACCGCGTGCCTGGAGCGGCCAGCTAAAAGTGCTCTCAGCGGTTCGCTGACATGGCGATTACGCCCACGGCTCAGCAGTTCTAGGGCTTGACTAGTAGGGTAGAATGCGGCATGTTGGATGTCGTTGTCTGGGTCTTTCGAGTGCGCAGCCGGGGTTCCTGTTGTCACAATCTCGTACATCTCGATTCTGCGAATGACACCGGGTTCCTGGTAATTCACGCGGTAGAGGAGGCCATGCATCTCCACAATCTCTACCCCAGCTTCCTCGCGCAGCTCGCGCGCAAGCGCCGCTTCCCGCGTCTCGCCTTTCTCCACCTTGCCCCCTGGCGTTTTGAATTGGCCATCTCGAGTTTCAACGAGAAGCACTCCGTTTCGCCCGTAGTGAATCCCAGTCACGACATCTTCGGTCACAGAGGTTGACACAACCCCCTCAAGACATGGCGATTTTTCGCTGAAAGGGTAGCGCACCAGCGGTGTGAGCGGCTTGAAGTCGCGCCCGAAGCGAGAATCGGCTTCGTGCCGATCTTTTGTGGGCGATGGGACCATGATTGGCTCCTGCTTCCATCAAGACATCGCGTCTCATTAACGCGAATCTCGTCTAGGGGGTCCGGTAGCAGCGGAACCGAAAGTTCGATTCAGCCGTCATCGTCTCTGATCCTCGGGTCGCGCAAAGGCCTGAGTTCTCCGCGGGCGACCATGTCGGGCAGTGTGAAGGCATAGCGGCCAAGCATGTTGATGTGGTCGAAGCCGAGCGGCGATAGCCGGGCCACGTCTTCGTCGCGCACAACGAAGCCCTCGGCTCGGAGCTGGTTCAGCGCGGCCTCCATGTAGATCGTGTTCCAGAGCACGATGACATTCACCACCAAGCCGAGCGCGCCAAGCTGGTCCTCCTGGCCTTCACGGTAGCGTTGGCGAAGTTCGCCGCGCTTGCCGTGGAACACGATGCGCGCGAGCTGGTGACGGCCCTCGCCACGGTTGAGCTGCACAAGGATGCGCCTCCGATACGCTTCATCATCGATGAACCGAAGCAGGTAGAGTGTCTTGATCAGTCGACCCAGCTCCTCCAACGCACGGGCCAGCTTGGTTGGGCGGTCCTTGGTTTGCAGCGTGCGGATCAGGCCGGCAGCCTGCACGGTGCCGAGCTTGAGCGATCCGGCCAGGCGCAACAGGTCCTCCCAGTGCTGGGCGATCAGCGCGACGTTGATGCGCTGCGCGGCCAGAGAGTCCAGCGCGCCGTAGTCGGCTTTCCCATCCACGCGCCAGAACCGGCTGCCGCCGATGTCGGCCAGGCGGGGGCTGAACTGATAGCCGAGCAGATGGAAGATGCCGAAGATCGTGTCCGTGTAAGCGCCGGTGTCGGTCATGATTTCAGTTGGCTGCAGCTCGGTCTGCTGTTCCAGCACGACCGACAGCAGGACCAGACTGTCGCGCAGCGTGCCCGGCACGGCGATGCCGTTCAGGCCGGTGAACTGATCGGAGACGAGGTTGTAGAACGTGACCCCGCGCTCCTGGCCATAGTATTTTGGGTTTGGTCCGGAATGAATAGTACGCACCGGGACCACAAACCGCACCCCATCCGCGGACGCCACGTCGCCGCCGCCCCAATGATGCGCCAGTGGGATGCGGTTCTGGGAGGCCACCAGGGCGGCGTTGGCGCGGGCGAGCGTCTCGGCGCGGATGTAGTTTTGCCGCACCCAGCTCAACCGCGACCGGCGCAGCGCCGGCGTGTCCAGCCGGATCAGCGGCTCGAACCCGGTATTGCAGGCCTCGGCCAGCAGCACCGCACAGATGCTGGTCGCGACGTCGCCGGCGCGCGCGCCGCCTTCGCTGGCATGCGTGAACCCGGCGGCGAAGCCGGTCCGGGTGTGCATTTCCAACAGCAACTCGGGCAGGTCCACGCGCGGCATTCGCGCCTCGACCGCCGTCCTGAGGGCGGCGAGGCTGGGCGGCTCGTCCAGCTTGTCGAGGGCGGTCAGGACCAGTTCGTCGCCGTCCATCCGCACACTGGCGTTCTCGGACAGGTTGGCGGCCGTGGCGCGGTAGGCCGTGTCCAGCCGCTCACTCAATCGGCCGATCTCCGCGCCAGCATCGGTCGAGAGGCCGAGTGTGCGGCAGATCGCAGGGCGCGCCGCCTCCCATGCCAGGCCGGCAAGCAGTCCAAGGCGCGGGTCGGCGTAGCGGAGGCTGGGTACGGCGTAGAGGTCGCGCCGACGGATTGCGCTGCGCATGGATTCCAGAAGGCACAGCCGATAACCGAGTGCGTCGACGCTGCCGTCTGGCGCGACGACCTGGCGCTTCCAGCCCATTGGCACAAAGCCCAGCGGGGCCGATGGTGCCGGCCCGCGCCCGGCGGCGGCTCGAAGGTGATGCACGGCGTCGAGCACGGGGCGCCCCGCCGGCGTCGCACCAAGAAAGACAGAGCGGAGCAGCCCCGGCATAAACCTCAGTTTGCCATTCTGGGCGCGCAGTTCGATGAAGTAGAGGTCGCCCGGGGGCCGGACGATGGCATCGATCTGTTGAAGAGCCTCGGCCATCGCCGCGCGAGGCACGATGGCGAACGCCGCTTGGCGCACCGCGCCGTCCTCGATCGTGTCGTCCATCAATACGCCGCCTGCGCGGCGCAGCCGAAGTGCGGCGGCGTCCAGGTCGCGGATCGTGCGGAGTCTGGCGCGCTTGCCGACCGCGGCCGCGTCGGTGAACAGTTTGGTGACAACGATGTCGAACAGGTCGAGCACGTCGTCTTGCGCGCTCGCCTCCAGCGTGCGGACGAACGCGAGCAGCGTCGCTGTCCGCCGCTCCGCTGGCAATCGTGCCACGGCTTGCGCTTTGGCGACCGTCGCGAACCGGGCCAGCGCCGTGACCCGTCCGGGCGGGACGTGCGCAACGCCGGGCAGACCCACAACCAACAACCGAACCTCATCGAGCCGGGCGACCGCGCGCGACAACTCCGCGCCGCTGCGCAGGTATGGGCCGTCGCGCAGGCGATCGAGCACGCTGGGCCGGCCGCCCTCGCCGGCGACGAGCAGGGCGTCGAGTTGCTGGCGCTGCTCACCGGTCACATCGCGCGCGAGCGCACGCCACAGACGTCGCCCGGCGCGGGCGCGGATGCGCGCAACCAGGCGCTCAAGGGCCGAGGCGCCCGGCAGCAGAACCTTCTCGGTCACCAGCCAGGCCGTTGCACGGTCGAACAGCACGCTCGGCCGGTCCGTGCCGGTCCAGCAAAGGGCGTAGAGCCATCGCGTCAGGCGGCAGCGGGCAAAGGGATCGGCGAACTCGCGATAGCCGTGCCGTTCACGGATCTCGCGGGCATGCTGCCAGCGAGCGCGTCCTACCGCATAGCGCGCAAGGCAGGTTGGATCGGCGATGTCGAGCTGACGGGCGAGGTCGGCGACGACGCCGGCCGGCACGCCGTCAGG
>JAJZLD010000224.1 GCA_021803785.1 Pseudomonadota bacterium
TCTGGCGAGCAGGGCGACGCGTTTGCCGTTTCGACGACGCTCGGCTTTGCCGATCGGTAGCGTGGTCAGCGCCGTATCGGGCACGACACCCGTGCCGCTGCCGCGCGGATAACGGACTGCGGTCGGGCCGTCGTGGCGGTAAGCGGTGGTTAGCATCTTGCGGCACTCATCCTCGTCCGCCGGTGCCATGATGACCATATTCGGTATGCAGGCAAGGAAGGAGAGGTCAAATGCACCATGGTGGGTGGCGCCATCGGCACCGACCAGACCGCCACGGTCGATTGCGAGCATTACTGGCAGGTTCTGCAGCGCGATGTCATGGATCAGCTGATCATAGGCGCGCTGCAGGAAGGTCGAATAGATCGCGACGACGGGCTTGGCGCCTTCGCAGGCGAGACCAGCAGCGAAGGTCAGTGCGTGCTGCTCGGCGATACCAACGTCGAAATAGCGATCGGGGTGTTCCTGTTCGAAACGCACCAAGCCGGAGCCTTCGCGCATCGCAGGGGTAATCGCCATCAGTTTCGGGTCCGCCTTGGCCATGTCGCACAGCCAGTCGCCGAATACCTGGGTGAATGTGAGCTTGCCGGCGGCTTTGCCGGCGCCGGTTGCGATGCCCTCGGTCTGGTCGAACTTGGCGACGCCGTGGTAGAGGATCGGGTCGTTCTCGGCGAGCTTGTAGCCTTGGCCCTTGCGCGTGATGACATGCAGGAAGAGCGGACCCTTGAGGTCACGCAGGTTCTGCAGCATCGGTACCAGAGCGTCGAGATCGTGTCCGTCGATCGGGCCGAAGTAGCGGAAGCCGAATTCCTCAAACAACGTACCGGGCATCATCATGCCCTTTACATGCTCTTCGGTGCGCCGCGCGAACTCGAAGACTGGTGGCGGCAACTGCTCAAGAAAGCGTTTGCCGATGTCGCGTGCGCCGTTGAAGATGCGGCCTGAGAGCAAGCGTGAAAGATGCTTGTTCAGTGCGCCAACCGGCGGCGATATCGACATCTCGTTGTCGTTCAGGATGACGAGCACGTCGCTGTCCGCTACGCCGGCATTGTTGAGCGCTTCAAAGGCCATGCCGGCGCTCATCGCGCCATCACCAATCACGGCAATCGTCTTGCGAGCCTCGCCGCTGCGCTGTGCCGCGATCGCCATGCCGAGTGCTGCGGAAATCGAGGTGGACGAGTGTGCGGTGCCGAAGGTGTCGTATTCGCTCTCGCAGCGGCGCGGGAAGCCGGAGATCCCTTGATAGAGCCGCAGCGTCGACATTGCCTTGCGCCGACCGGTGAGGATTTTGTGGCCGTAGGTCTGGTGGCCCACGTCCCAGACGATGCGGTCTACCGGTGTGTTGAAGACGTAATGCAGCGCGATGGTCAGCTCGACCGTGCCCAGGTTGGACGAGAGATGTCCGCCCGTCTTGGATACCGAGTCGAGCAGGAAGCTGCGCAGTTCGTCGGCCAGCTGGGAAAGATCCTTGCGTTCGAGCTGGCGCAGGTCGGCCGGGTGCTCGATGCGCTCAAGCAAGGGATAGGCGTTCATGTCTTACGAAGTCCCCAAATTCTTGTCGTGTCGTCAGAAGGAACGGTCCACGATGTAGTCGGTTAGCTGGGCTAGGCGACGGGCGCGTTCACCGAACATGCCGAGGCTGGCGTGTGCTTCACTGCGCAAGTCCGCGGCAAAGCGTTTGGCCTCGCTCGACCCGAGCAGGGTCACGTAAGTCGGCTTATTGTTGGCGGCATCCTTGCCGGCGGTTTTTCCCAGCGTGGTGGTGTCCGCTTCGGCGTCGAGGATGTCGTCTACGACCTGGAACAACAGGCCGATGGACTTGCCGAAACGATCGAGCGCGTGCAGTGCGTCAGGGGGAACATCACCGCACAGCGCCCCGAGTTGGACTGAGGCGCGGATCAGTGCACCGGTCTTGTGAAGGTGCATGACTTCGAGCGATTCGCGATCCAGCGTTTGACCGACCGATGCAAGGTCAATCGCCTGGCCGCCCGCCATGCCGCGCGAACCGGACGCGCGCGCAAGTAGCTGCAGTGCTTCGAGTTGGCGACGGCTATCGTCGAACAGATCCGGTTCGGCGAGAACCAGGAAGGCTTGCGTCTGCAATGCGTCGCCAACCAGCAGCGCGGTCGCTTGGTCGTATTCAACGTGCACCGTTGGCTTGCCGCGACGCAGCACATCGTCGTCCATGCAGGGCATGTCGTCATGCACGAGCGAATAGGCATGGATCATTTCGACGGCACAGGCCGCATGATCCAGGGCGCGAGCGTTGGCGCCAGCAAGTTCGCCAGCCGCGTAGACGAGCATCGGGCGTACCCGTTTGCCGCCACCTAGCGTGGCATATCGCATAGCGCCGTGCAGGCGCTGCGGCGCGATGCGTGCGTCCGGCAGGAGGCGTTCCAGGGCCGCCTCGGTCTCGGCTTGGCGTTGCCGCATCCATGCAGCGAGTTGCAGATCGCTCATGACGCGTCGCTCTCGTCGCCGAAGGTTTCCAGGCGCCCGTTCTCAAGGATGCGGATACGATTCTCGGCCTCGCTCAACGTGCCTTCGCAGTAGCGGAGCAGCCGGGTGCCACGCTCGAAATGCGCAAGCGCTTGTTCTAAAGGCAGATCGGGGGCTTCCATGGCGGCAACGATCGATTCAAGCTCGGTCATTGCGGCTTCGAAAGACTTGGGTTTGTCGCTGGTCTTTGCCATCGAGGATGTCTTGGCCGGAAGGCGTGGAGTTCCTTGGCGGGAGAGGTATCATGCCCGAGCCAAAGACCTTTTCGTAGGTTGTTGGTTTAATTATACTTTAACCCTTTTTGCTTGCTGGCCTTGCCGGCAGTGGAGGTTGGGGATCCCCATTATGTCTCTGCGTGAACAGCTGGAACCGGCGGTGTCGCAATTGCCCGTGTCCTGGTATTTCGATGAAAAGGTCTTCGAACTGGAGCAGCGCCTTATCTTCGATGCCGGCCCTGGCTACGTGGGGCATGAGCGCATGGTCCCCGAAGTCGCTGATTATCGCTCGATCGAGTGGCTGGATCACGCGAAAATGCTGATTCGCAACCACGGCGCAGTGTGGCTGATGTCGAACATCTGCCGCCATCGTCAGGCGATCATGCTGCAGGGCTCGGGCAAGGCGAACAACATCGTTTGTCCGATCCACCGCTGGACCTACGACAACGCGGGTGAGCTGATCGGGGCGCCGCACTTTCCGCAGAATCCCTGCCTTCATTTGAACAAGCAGAAGCTGGAGTCCTGGCACGGTTTGCTGTTCAAGGGGCCGCGCTCACCGAACGTCGATTTGGCCGGCATGAAACTCGCCAGCGAGCTCAACTTCGACGGCTATGTGCTCGACCACGTCGAGATCCACGAGTGCAACTACAACTGGAAGACCTTCATCGAGGTCTACCTAGAGGATTACCACGTTGCGCCGTTCCACCCAGGCTTGGGCAATTTCGTTACTTGCGACGATCTGACCTGGCAGTTTGGCGACTGGTATTCGGTGCAACGCGTTGGCATCACCTCACTGGCAAAGGCGGGCTCGCCGAGCTACGCGAAGTGGCACAAGGCGGTGCTGGACTACTATGGGGGCGAGCTGCCCAAACACGGCGCGATCTGGCTCACCTACTACCCGAACATCATGGTTGAGTGGTATCCGCATGTCTTGGTGGTGAGCACCGTGATTCCGCGTGGCGTGGACAAGACCACGAACGTCGTGGAGTTCTATTACCCGGAAGAGATTGCCGCTTTCGAGCCGGAATTCATCAAGGCCGAGCAGGCCGCCTACATGGAGACCTGCATTGAAGATGACGAGATCGGTGAGCGGATGGACCGTGGCCGTCGCGCTTTGCTGGCGGAGGGGCGCAATGAAGTGGGCCCTTACCAGACGCCCATGGAAGATGGCATGCAGCATTTCCACGAGTTCTATCGTCGTGTAATGGGCGAAGCGCTGGGCGTGTGATTTGGGTGCGACGGATGCGCCAAAAAGAAGGCCGCCAATTTGGCGGCCTTTTTTTCATGCAAGCGCTTAGCTCAGGGTTTCGGCTGCCCTTGAAGTTCGATGACAACGCGACGATCGGGCGCCAGGCAAGCCACGTACTCCGCGTTGTCGCGGTTCTTCGGGTTGATGTGGTCGCACTTCGCGAGCGGATCGCTGCTGCCCTTGCCGAGAACTTCGATTTTTTCCGCCGGCAGACCCTTCTTGACCAGATAGTCGCGGACGGTCGCGGCACGGCGTTCTGACAGTTTGCGATTGAACTCGGGCGCCCCCAGGCGATCGGTGTAACCGGTCACCGTGATGCGGTCGATCTTGAAGCGGCTGGCGTCGCTGACGAATTTGTCGAGCGAGCCAATCCCCTCCGGCCGCAGCGCATCGCTACGGTAGTGGAAGAGGGTATCGGCGCCTTGCTTGCTGGTTAGCGCAGCGGTGCGAGCGCGCTCGGCGAGCGCATCGATTCGAGCAGGCCGGTTTGCAAGGGCTGCCGCGGTATCGAGTGGCTTGGGAATCACGACGTCGGTTGCGCAGGTGATTGCCGCGTCTTCGGCCGGAGCCTCACGGCGATCTTCTTCCGGTGCTTCTTTTGCCAGCGGGGCGAGTTTCAGCGCTGGCAACAGGCGGTGTGCCTGCGCAAGGAGCCGGTACTCGGCAACGATGGCGTCGGCACGCGCACGGGTCAGCGCACGGCGAGCCTCGAACAACTCGTTCTCGGTATCAAGCAGATCGAGCAAGGTGCGCTGTCCGATATCGAACTGCTGGCGATAGGCGTCGCGGGCCTTTTCGGTGGAGATCGCGTGCTGCTCCAGGTAGGCAATCTGCTCGCGCAGTGCACGCACATCGTTATAGGCAATACCGGTCTGTTGCGCGACATCGCGACAGGTTTTGTCGCGCAGATCGATTGCCTGGTAGTACAGCTCGGACGACTGCTTGACGCGAGCCTGATCGGAGCCGCCACGGAAGAGGTTGTAATTGAGGACGACCTGGGCCTGCGTCGAGTTGTAGTTACCGGGTGCGCCGTCGAGGTTGCGGTCCCAGTTCTGCCCGACACGCAGCTCGACGCTCGGCATGTAGCCTGCGCGACGCAGCTCGGTTTCGGCTCGTGCAGCACGTAGTGCAGCGACCGCAGCCTGGAAGGTGGGGTTTGCGGCAACTGCGTCGGCGACGGGATTCGTACCCTGCGGCAAGGCGGTGCTGACATCGGGGGGCGAAGCGAGTGTCGCGCCCGGCATCTGGCCCACAATGCGGCGATAGCGTTCGGTGACGTCGTGCAGATTCGAGGTCTCGGTCAACCAGTTGGATTGCGCGAGGGCGAGGCGGCCAGCGGCCTGCTCAAGGTCAACCCGCCGGCCGACACCGGCTTTGACGCGATCTTCGATCTGGCCGAATACCTCGCGGTGTGTGGCCCAGTTGTCGCGCGCAAGCTCCTCGAGCTTGCGATAGCGAAGCACATCGGCG
>JAJZLD010000225.1 GCA_021803785.1 Pseudomonadota bacterium
TGACCGATCCAGCCCCGCTCGCAGGCTCTGTGCAGCGTTGATGCGCGCGGCAAACGGATCGCCCGCGGTCTGAGCAATCGAAAGGTGGTTTTCGGCGGTGACGGCGAACACGATTTGGTCTGCTGCGCAGCTTCAAACCGCCACTACGTGTTGATCGGGGGATGCGGTACCGCTCACGGTGCGGCAACGCTAAGCCTCATCGGCTGCGGCGACCACGCAGTTGCGGCGCCGCTTGGCCGCTCGCGCGAGCGCGCTGACGCGATCGAAGAGGCGCACGGCGGTGGTTTCCGAGCCGCGCTGCACCACCCCGATGCTGGTCGTGACGCGCACGCGCCGGCCATCGCTGGCGACGATCTCGAGTTGTTCGGTGTGCTGGCGGATGCGCTCCGCGACTTCAACCGCCTCCTGCAACTCGGTGTCGGGCAGCACCAGGCAGAACTCCTCGCCACCGTAGCGCGCGGACCAGTCGATCGTGCGCACGCTGCGTTCGAGGATGCCGGCAAAGGCGCGCAGCACGGCATCGCCAGTCGGCCAGCCGTAGGTCATGTTGATGTCGTGGAAGTGGTCCAGGTCGAGGAACACCAGCGACAAGGCACGATGATTGCGCCGTGCGGCTTCGAGTTCGCGCTCGACATGCTCGTCGAGGTAGCGGCGGTTGTGCAGGCCGGTCAGCGCGTCGTGATAGGCGTCGCGCGTGGCCTCGCTCATCAACCTGCGCCCCATCAGCGTGATCAGGCTGGTCACCCGCTCGGTGACCACGCGGGTGACGTTCTCGAAGTGGTCGATGCGCAGATCCTTGCCCTCGCGCGCAAGGCTTTCGGCCAGCTCGTCGGCCACCACCAGCCGACCGCGGCCGTCGCCCTTGGCGCGGTAGAGCGCCTGATCGGCAGCTTCGAGCAGATCCTCCAGCCCGAGCGATGCGTGCGCCAGCGCCAGCCCGCCGCTGATCGACAACGGCGTCACCTCGCGCTGCGCCGGCGTCGTCGGCACCGCTGCACGCCAGAACTCGCGGTGGCGCAGGCGCGACGCATGCGCATCCTGCGGGCCGCCGGTCAGGATCGGGAAGCGGATCGTGCAGAAGTGTTCGATGAAGCAGCGCGTATCGCGGGTGACCGCGTTTTCGTCCTGGCGTTTGAGCATCACGACGAACTCGCCGCCGCCAAAGCGCGCGATCAGGTCGTCCGGCGCAAACCACTCGCGCAGGCAGTCCGCCAGGAAGACAAGGATCTCGTCGCCGGCCTCATGGCCATAGCTCTCATTGACCTGCTTGAGGTGATCGACATCGAGCAGCAGCACGCCGATCGCGCCCTCGCCATCGACCTGATTGCGTACAAGTTTTTCCGCGCGTTCCTGCCAGGTACGGCGGTTGAGCAGCGCGGTGAGGCGGTCGTAGTACACCTGCGCCAACTGTTCGGATTCGCGCCGCTCTAGCCGCAGCAGACGCTTCACACGCCACGCGAGTTCGACCGGCGCCGCGCTGGCGGCCATCACGTCGTGCAGGCTGCCGGAATCGCCCCGCTCGTCGAGAAAACGTTGCACCAGCGCAGCATGGGCCGCATCGCGCATGACGATCAGCGCCGGCCGGCTACCCGCATGCAGCGTGCGCTTGAGGCCCTCGACGCCGTCCATCAGGTCGGCGCGGATCACGTACACCGCATCCGGGTGCTGTGTCTGAAAGCCCGGCGCGATGCACTTGACCTCATGCCCCGCCAGCCGCAGCAGATCCGCCCTGACCGCATCCGGATATTCGACGCCGTCGGGCGACACCTTGGCCTGCACTGCCGTTCTCTCCCTCTGAACCTGCCGGTCGCTCAACATGGCTTTCGAACTAGGCGAGGGTAACGGCATGAAGATCTCGCGACTTGATGAAAGCCATGCGATATGGCGATCGTCAGTCATCCGTCATGGCAGTCGCGAGCGCATCGCGCAGCCAGATCTGCGCCGGGTCGGCGTGGGCGCGGGCGTGCCAGCCCATCAGCACCGACAAGCCGGCGACCTCGCAAGGCGGGGCGAGCACTGCAAGGCGCTCGGTGGGTGTCATGCCACGCGCGGCGGGGATCAGAAGCGGATCGACGAAGGCACCGCGCAACTGCCGTAACTGCGCGGACAGCGGCGGCTGCGAGAGACCGACACGGCACGAGCCTGGCCGCTGCACAACGCCTTGGTACGGCGGCACGCTGATCGAAGATCGGTTGAACATCATGGTGGCCGAAAACGCGATGAAGGCGGGCAGCCTCGCGCGCGCCGAAGCAGTCGCAACTCAGTCAACGCAAGAAGCCGCGATGCCACACGGCGCTCGACTCAGCAACGGGATAGCTCTTCGGGCACCCAATTTGGCGCCCGCACATTTCGGCCGAAATGCCCGTGCAAGGCGGATAATTGCGCATGACCCAAACGACCCCGCCCCCCGAAGTCACCGCCGCCGCAGGTGGCCCGCCCTTCAGCGAACTGCCGCTGCCGGCCGCCACGCTGGCCAACCTCGCGCTGCTCGGCTATCACACGATGACGCCGATCCAGGCAGTCACCTTGCCGGTCGCGCTCGCGGGGCATGATCTGCTCGCGCAGGCCAAGACCGGCTCTGGCAAGACCGCGGCCTTTGCGTTGCCGATGCTGCAACGGCTCGGTGATCGCGGTGACCGGGTGCGGGCCTTGGTGCTGTGCCCGACACGTGAGCTGGCCGAACAGGTCAGTGGCGAGGTGCGCCGCATCGGCCGCGCGATCGACAACCTCAAGGTGCTGACGCTATGCGGCGGCGCCCCGGCCAAGCCACAACGCGAAAGCCTCGCGCATGGTGCCGATATCGTGGTCGGTACCCCGGGCCGCATCCTCGACCACCTCGGCAGCGGCGCACTCGTGCTCGACGACGTCGCCACGCTGGTGCTCGACGAGGCGGACCGCATGCTCGACATGGGCTTCTACGACGACATCGCCGACGTCGCACAAGCCTGCCCTGCAGTGCGTCAGACCCTGTTGTTTTCCGCCACCTATCCTGATGGGATCGCGCGCATCGCCGAGCGCTTCCTGCACCAGCCGCGCACGGTGAAGCTGATCGAGCAGCACGCGAGCGACAAGATCCGCCAGCGTTTCTACGAAGTCGCCGACGACGCACGCCTCGCCGCAGTGATCCAGTTGCTGCGCCACTATCGCCCGGTCAGCACGCTGGCCTTCTGCAACACCCGCCAGCAGTGTCGCGATCTGGTCGATGCGCTGCTCGCGGCAGGCATCTCGGCGCTTGCGCTGCATGGCGAACTGGATCAGCGCGAACGCGATCAGGTGCTGGTGCAGTTTGCGCAGCGCAGCTGTTCGGTGCTGGTGGCGACCGATGTGGCCGCGCGCGGACTCGACATCGACCAGCTCGAAGCGGTGATCAACGTCGACGTTACGCCCGACCCGGAGATCCATCTTCACCGCATCGGCCGCACCGGCCGCGGCGACGCCGACGGCTGGGCGCTCAGCGTCGTCAGTGCGAACGAAAAGCGCCGGGTTGCCGCCATCGCCGAAGCGCAGCACTTCGAACCGGCGTGGCATGCGTTGGCGGATCTGGAGCCCGATGCCTCGCCGCTGCTGCCGCCGATGTCGACGCTGCAGATCCTCGGTGGTCGCAAAGAGAAGATGCGCCCTGGCGATGTGCTGGGCGCGCTCACCGGCGAGGCCGGTTTCACCCGCGAGCAGATCGGCAAGATCAGCGTGATGGAGCTGTCCACCTATGTCGCCGTGCAGCGTGAGATCGCCGACGAAGCGGTGCGCCGGCTCGCCAACGGCAAGATCAAGGGGCGCCGCGTGAAGGTACGCAGACTCTGAGGCTGGTGTCAGATGTCCAATCCGCTATCGCATCATTTCTTCACGATGGCCTGCAACAACGCTTGGGCCAACCATCGTCTGCTCAAGGCCTGTGCCGCGCTAAGCCAGGACGAGTTCATCGCAGCGCGGACAAGCTTCTTCCCGACCATCCGCGCCACCCTGAACCACACGCTGACGGTCGACTGGTTCTATGTCGACGCACTCGAACGTGAAGCGCGCGGCGAGCCGCCGCACCCGGATTGCTACTGCTTCTTTGCACAAGACGAGCCGTTTGCGATCTGCGCCGATCTGCAGCGCGAACAGGCAGCGGTGGACCAGCGCCTGATCGACTACTGCAAAGTGCTGCAGGATGCGACGCTCGACCGCGTCGTCACCATCGCGCGGCCAGGCACGCCGCAGCACGACACGCGCACGCGGCTCTTGGCCCATCTGTTTCAGCATCAGATCCACCACCGCGGACAGGTGCACGCGATGCTGGCCGGCACCTCAGTGAAACCGCCGCAACTCGACGAGTTCTTCTGTGCCGGTGAAGCGGCATTGCGTGCCGCTGATTTCGCGGAATTGGGCTGGCGCGAGTCGGAGATCTGGCCTTGACGCGCGGCACGGCACCGCACGGCATCGAAGCCCGGATCACCCCAGACGGCCTGCTCGAATTCCCCGCCAGCTTCCTGCAGGAACGCGGTGTCGTGCGGCTGCTTGAGCCGGCCGATGCCGATCTGCATCACCTCATGCGTCTGCTACGCGATGGCGAGTATCCGCGCCCCTTCGTGATCGACGACGGCAAGCTGCGGCGACTGCATTTCACGCTGGCGCTGGTGCAAAGCGAGATGGACGTTGCCGAGCCCTTCGCGCTGCATGCGGCCTACACCCGCAAGATGATGGCCTTCCTGTTGTTCCTGCCGCGGCCCAAGCATGTGGTGATCGTCGGGCTCGGCGGCGGTTCGCTGACCAAGTTCTGCCACCGGCATCTGGCGCGCAGCCGCATAACCACGGTTGAGATCAGCGAGGACGTGATCGCGCTGCGCGAACAGTTCGCGCTGCCGCCGGACGATGAGCGGCTCGCGATCGTGTGTGAGGATGCGGTGGAATACTTCGCCAGCACCGAGGACCGCGCCGACGTGGTGCTGCTCGACGGCTACGACGAGAACGGCATCGTGCCGGCCTTCTGCGACGAGCGTTTCTACCTTGCGATCCGCGCACGCCTCAAGCCCGCCGGCATGCTGGTATGCAACCTCGCGGTGAAGGGCGATGAGAGCGCCGCGCATATCGAACTGCTGCGGGATGTGTTTCGCGACCGGCTGATCGTTCAGGAAGTCGCCGGCGACGGCAACCGCATCGCCTTTGCTTTCAACGACGAAGGCTACCCGCCCGATTGGGCTGCCGTCGAACGTGAAGCGCGCGCCCTCGCGCAACGCCTCGCGCTGGATTTCACCGGCTTTGCGCAAAAACTCGCAAAGAGCGCACAGCGCGAACGACGCAGGCGCTGAACCGCCAACCCAGTGGGGGGCGCCTTCGGTGCTGTCAAACCTCAGCCTCGAAATTCTGCGAACCCGCTCCGGTATCCTCGGGCGCGCTCTGCGTGTCCCGACCAAACACCATGCCCCGCGGCCCAACAACAC
>JAJZLD010000226.1 GCA_021803785.1 Pseudomonadota bacterium
CACGAAGGGGTGCCCGTCGCGGCGGGTTACTTCAAACAGGTCGATTGCATCGAACAGATCCACCAGTTTCTTGAAGCCATAGTTGCGTGAATCGAACGAGGCCTGGTTGCCGATCAGCGCGCCGGCCTTGGCAAGCGGTGCCCAGCCTTGATCATCCTCCGCTGCGTGGACCGCGTTGCGCAGCAGGTTCATCAGTCGCGCGTCGCCCTTCAGCGCCTTGGCGTCGCGCGGTGCGATCGAGGTGACTTCCTTTGGCGTCTCGCCGCCGGTTTCCTGCTCTAGGTAGAGGAAGGTGGAGCAGGCGTTCACCAGCGCCACAGGTGTCTTGCGCTCGCCGAAACCGATCACGCGCTTGCCTGCGGCCTGCAGGCGGGTCGCCAGCGGGGTGAAGTCGCAGTCCGACGAGGCGATCGCGAAGACGTCGATCTCGCGCGAATACAGCGTGTCCATTACGTCGATTGCGAGCGCGAGGTCGGTCGCGTTCTTGCCCTTGGTGTAGTCGATCTGGTGCATCGGCTGGATCGCATGCAGGTTCAACACCGCCTCCCAGCTGTTGAGGCGATCGCTCTTCCAGTTGCCGTAGGCGCGGCGGATGCAGACCGTGCCGTGGCGCGCGAGCTCGGCGAGAATCACGTCGATATACAGCGCGGGGGCATTGTCGGCGTCGATGAACAGGGCGACGCGGCGTTCGTCCAGCGGCATGGTGGGCCTCTTTTAAATTTGGGTGAGGGCAGACCGTCTCGCACGGCTGACCTGTCCTTGTGTTTTCGCCTCCGGGGCGGGTATTCCGCGGCCGACGCCGAAAGCCGGAGGGGCCGATGTCATCGCACGGACCGGGATCCGCCGCTGACCAGATCGTCCGCTATTTTCGCCATGTTTTGCTGTGGCTGCAGCAGCTGGAGGGCGCGCACGGCGAGGAAGTGCGCCGCAAGCCCTGGCGCACTCTGGAATTCGCGTTCTGATTCAGCTATTCAGTTGGCGTACCAAAGCACCGTGAAGAAGTGGCAGGTCGATCCGGCTAGTACGAACAGATGCCACACGAAGTGGCCAAAGCGCAGGCGCGCATCGAGCGCATAGAACACCACGCCACCGCTGTAGGCGAGCCCGCCAGCAAGAAGCAGCAATAGACCAGCCGGTGCCATGTGAGTCACCAGCGGCACCGTCGCGACGACGATCAGCCACCCCATGGCGAGATACAGGCCGTTCGACACCCATTGGTTGCCGAGTCGGTTGAACTGCATCAGCAGCAGACCCAGCGCTGCTAGGCCCCACACCAGCCCGAACAACGTCCAGCCCATCGCCCCGCTGAGCACGCCAAGCGTGAAGGGTGTGTAGGTGCCCGCGATCATCAGGAAGATTGCCGCATGGTCGAGTTTGCGGAACATCTGCTTCAGATGCCCTTGCGGCATCCAGTGATAGATCGAAGAATTCAAGTAGGTCAGCACCATGCACACCGCAAACACCGCCGCGCCGACAATGTTCGCGGCGTTGCCGCTGCGTGCGGTTACGACGATCAGGATCGGTGCAGCAACAAGTGCAGCGAGCAGGCCGATACCGTGGCTGATGGAATTGGCGAGCTCTTCGGCGCGCGACTGTGGGCGCTTTTTGACTTTCATGACGATCACTTCCCGTGAGCTGGCTTGGCTAAGTTACCAGCATCGGACGCCGGCATTCGAACCGCCTTGAGCAGGATCAGCCGCGGCATCTTGCAACTGGCTTTGTTTGCGTCTAGCGACAAAATGATGCACCGGTTTTGGTGTGGCGCACCGATTCCATTCGTGGCGGATGCCGCCGCGACTTGGTGCTCGACGCGGCGCTCAGCTCGGGCAAGCAGCCCGCTTCGGGACACGCCAAGGCAGCTATGGCGCGGCTGCTCGATGCGCGTGGCGACACGGCCCCGGCGCTGCTGCGCCTGTAGCGCAAGCGGTCGGGGCGGTGGCGGCGATCCGCTAGAATCGGGCGGATGACTCACGCTGCAAAACCGCTGCCACCCCGCCGCCTCGCCGTCGCGCCGATGCTCGACTGGACCGATCGGCACTGCCGCTACTTCCACCGCCTGCTGGCGCCGCACGCCTGGCTGTACACCGAGATGGTGACGACCGGCGCGCTGCAGTATGGCGATGTCGAACGCCATCTGCGCTTTCATGGCGAGGAGCACCCGGTCGCGCTGCAACTGGGCGGCTCCGACCCGGCCGCGCTGGCACATGCCGCGAAACTCGGCGAGGCTTGGGGCTACGACGAGATCAACCTGAACTGCGGCTGCCCTTCGGAACGGGTGCAGAACGGTGCTTTCGGCGCCTGCCTGATGGCCGAACCGGCGCTGGTGCGCGATGGCTGCCGCGCGATGCGCGACGTCGTGTCGATCCCGGTCACGGTAAAGCACCGCATCGGCATCGACCGGATCGAGGACTACAGCTTTGTGCGCGACTTCGTTGGCACGGTCGCCGAGGCGGGTGTCACCACCTTCATCGTGCATGCCCGCAATGCGTGGCTCAAAGGCTTGTCACCGAAGGAAAACCGCGAGATTCCGCCGCTGCGCTACGAGTTTGCGCATCGCCTGAAGCAGGAATTCCCGGAGTTCGAGATCCTCGTGAACGGTGGGCTTGCCAGCACCGAGCAGATCGAAGTCCAGCTCAAGCATGTCGATGGCGTGATGATCGGGCGCGAGGCTTACCAGAACCCCTGGGCGCTGACCGAGTGGGAGCGCGCCCTGTTTGCGCCGGAATGGGCACCGTCGCGGGAACATGTGATCGCCGCGCTGGTCAGCTACTGCGAGCGCGAGAAGGCGCAGGGAACCACGGTGCGCGCGATCGTGCGCCATGTGCTGGGGCTGGCGAACGGCTTGCCCGGTGCGCGCGGCTTTCGCCGGCTGCTGTCCGACCCGCAGCGCCTGCGCGCCGACGACCCGCAGCTGCTGTGGGAAGCGTGGGCCTGTGTCAGCACAAGCCCGACCGATGCGACAACCGACTGACGAGATCCACCCATGGCCCATGCTGAAAGAGTGATCCTCATTACCGGCGCCGCGCGCCGCGTGGGAGCCTGCATCGCGGCCACCCTGCATGCCGCCGGTTGCAGCATTGCGATCCACTGCCGCGGCTCCCGCAGCGCGGCCGATACACTGGCCGCTTCGCTCGAAGCGGCGCGGCCGGGTACGACGCTGGTGCTGCAGGCTGATCTGCTCGACCTCGATACGCTGCCCGGCCTTGTTTCAGGCGTCACGTCGCGCTTCGGGCGACTCGATGGTCTGGTGAACAACGCGTCGAGCTTCTTCCCCACGCCGGTTGGCACCCTGACTGCCGCACAGTGGGAAGACCTGTCCGGTTCCAACCTGCGCGCGCCCTTGTTCTTGTCACAGGCGGCGGCGCCCGCCTTGCGCGAGGCCGGTGGTGCGATCGTGAACATTGTCGATATCCATGCCGAGCGGCCGCTCGCCGGCTACCCGGCCTACTCGGCTGCCAAGGCGGGTCTGCTGGGCCTCACGCGGGCGCTGGCGATCGAGCTGGCGCCGCGGGTGCGGGTCAATGGTGTGTCGCCGGGTGCGATCGAGTGGCCGGAGGATGGCCAATTCCCACCCGACGAGCGCGAGGCGATCGTTCGGCACACCCTGCTGCAGCGCGTGGGCTCGCCGCAGGATATCGCCGGCGCGGTACGCTTTCTGATGCTCGACGCACCGTACGTCACCGGCCAGATTCTTGCCGTCGACGGCGGTCGTTCCGCTCGGCTCTGAACGTCGTAATCGCCAAATTCGGTAGGGAACCTGGGGTCGGCGGGGCTCCCTTGACGCTGCGAACGGGACGATTTCCCATGCCATGCGATTGAAGACCGGCTCAAAGCGCCGTTCTTCAATTTCAAGCCATCGCGATGGAGCCAATTAAGTATTGATTTATCAATGACTTGGTTGGATTGTGCCATGTGATGTATCGACGCCCATATTGCGCTGCAATGGGCGCTCCGAAAGCCCCGAACCCCCAGCTATAATCAGGTGTTACCCTAGCCCCCGCAGAACGCCCGTGGACGCCATTTCCGCCTTGCCCGAGCAAGGTGAAACTTCCGTTTCGAATACTTTCCTGCGCCTCAAGAAGTATCTGGAGCGCCAGGTCGGCCGCGCCATCGGCGACTTCAACATGATCGAAGATGGCGATGTCGTGATGGTCTGCTGCTCCGGCGGCAAGGATTCCTACTCGCTGCTGTCGCTGCTGCTGTCGTTGCGCGAGCGCGCACCGATCAACTTCCGCATCATCGCGATGAACCTCGACCAGAAGCAGCCAGGCTTCCCGGCCGAGGTGCTGCCGGCGTATTTCGAGAAGCTGGGCATCGAGTACCGCATCATCACGGAAGACACCTACTCGATCGTCAAGGACAAGATTCCAGAAGGCAAGACCACCTGCTCGCTGTGCTCGCGGCTGCGCCGCGGCATCATCTACCGCGTCGCGCGCGAACTGGGTGCGACCAAGATCGCGCTGGGCCACCACCGCGATGACATGCTCGAAACGCTGTTCCTGAACATGTTCTTCGGTGGCCGCATCAAGTCGATGCCGCCCAAGCTGACCAGTGACGATGGCCAGCACATCGTGATCCGCCCGCTCGCATACTGCAACGAACGCGACCTGTCGCGCTTTGCGCGTGCGATGGCGTTCCCGATCATTCCTTGCAACCTGTGTGGTTCGCAGGAGAACCTGCAGCGCAAGCATGTCAAGGCTATGCTGCAGGAGTGGGAGCAGCGTTATCCGGGACGCATCCAGTCGCTCACGACAGCGCTTGCCAACGTGGTGCCGTCACACCTGCAGGATCAGCGGCTGTTCGACTTCAAGGGCTTGCAGAAGGGTCAGCCGCTTGCAGAGGGTGACGTTGCCTTTGATGCCCCCGATTTGCCGCAACAGGAAGCTGCAGTGGGTATTGCGAGCATCGTTCGTGTTGACCGTGACGCGGTGGCTGGTGCAGAAGAGGCTTCAGGCTCTATGCTCGTGAGCCGTAAATGCTAATTCCGAATGCATCCGTTTTCTGCTGGACGTGACCAGATGTCGAACCGGACCGATTTCAATTGCGTGCTGTTTGCCGAAATCCTCGGCAATCAGAAGCTTGCCGACAAGCTCGGGCAGGCAGAGGCCCAGCGCGCGCTCGACCGGGGCCGCAACCGCATCATGCGCTCGGTGGATGCCCGCCATGGCAAGGCGCTGCTCGATCGCGCGCATCGCCTGATTGCGGTGTTCAAGAAGGCCGACGATGCGGTGCAGGCTGCGGCCGACATGCAGGAAAAGGTGCGTCGCCTGCCGCCGGTTTCGGGCATCAACCTAGGAGTCCGTCGGACTTGAAGTCGGCATCCCAGCGTTGCGGTCTGCGGCAGTGATTTTCTGGTGACGTTCGACCGACGCGGGTTGCATGAGCGATCTGCGGGCGCTGCAGACCTTGGGTGAGG
>JAJZLD010000227.1 GCA_021803785.1 Pseudomonadota bacterium
AGATTGCGCGCTGCGCATCATCTTCAGGCGCTTGTGCATATGTACCTGGATGAACAGAAGGCCGCGCAGTCGGAGTTCGAGCGCGCCCTGTCGCTGGCGCCTGGGGATCCCGAAATCAACAACAGCTTCGGCTGGTTCCTGTGCAACGGTGGGCAGGAGCAGCGCGGTCTTGAGTTGCTGGCAAAGGCAGCCCAGAACCCGTACTACGAAAGCCCGACCCGCCCGTACACCAATTCGGGCCTGTGTTACCTGAAGCTCAAGAACGAGGATGCGGCCCGCGGCCAGTTTGCTCGCGCATTGGCGCTCGACCCGAATAACGCGACCGCCCTCTACAACCTGGCAAGCATCGCATATCGAAAAGGCGAGTTGCAGAAGGCGCGCGACCTTGTGGTCGAGTTGAACCGTGTTGCCGAGCCAACTGCGGCCTCGGTCTGGCTGGGCTTGCGTGTGGAGCGAAAGTTGGGTAACCGGGAGGCCGAAGCCGCGTACACCGCGCAACTGCGCCGCCGTTTCACCAGTTCGCAGGAATATCAGGATTATTTGCAGGAGCGCTCTGATTGAGCGCTACGTCGATGGAATCACACAGCTGCGCGAATGCCCCCGGCGTTGCTGCGTCGGGCGTTGCCTTGAAGCAGGCACGTGAAGCTCGCAATCTTAGTATCGCCGAAGTCGCTTCGACGCTGAAGCTGACCCATCGCCAGATCGAGGCGATCGAGAGCGAAGCTTTCGATCAGTTGCCGGGCAGCGCCTTCGCGCGCGGCTTTGTCCGCAACTACGCGCGCTATCTCGGTCTGGATCCTGCGCCACTGCTTGAACGCATGGAGCAGCCCGCACGTGGCGATGACCTGAAGCTCGCGCCAGAGTCGAATGCCGAAGGCTCCGTGCCGCGTCGCCCGTCGGGCTATCGGTCGACCTCTCCGTTGCCAGCCGTCATGGTGGTGGGCGCGATTGTCGTGTTGGGTCTGGTCTGGTCGAGTTTTAAGTGGTTTGGCCGCAGCGCCACTTGGGGTGTTGAGCGTGAGGTGAGTCAGTCAGCAGCCGTCGCGGCGTCTGAACCGATCTTCCCGCCGCACACCGAAGAGACAGCTGTTGTTACCGCACAGGTCGAGCCCGTCGCAAGCGTGTCCGAGCCGGTTGTGGCGCAATCGCTGCCAGGTACCGCCGCGGCGGCGCAATCGTCACCCGCCAGCGCCAAACCTGCCGCGCCGCAAGCTCAGCAATCGGCGCCTACGCCGCTTGTTCTGCAGTCGGCGCAGGTTGGCGCAGCGCAGGGCAGTTTGAATTTTTCGTTCGCGCAGGACGCTTGGGTCGAGGTGCGTGATGCATCCGGCAGCGTGGTGTTCTCGCGCCTCAGCAAAGCTGGTACGACACAGACGGTGCAGGGTACGGCGCCGTTTGCGCTGGTGATTGGCAACGCGCCGAACGTTAGAGTCGAATACAACGGCCGCCCGGTCGACCTCGCGCCCTACACCAAGGTGAGTGTGGCGCGCCTTTCCGTGAAGTGATGCTGATGCCTGTTCTTGATCCATTCGGCGGAAAGCCGGCCGCTCGCCACCGTACCCGTGAAGTTCGCGTCGGGCGTGTCCGCGTTGGGTCGGATGCGCCGATCGTCGTGCAGTCGATGACCAACACCGACACGGCAGACCACATCGCGACGGCGATCCAGATTGCGCAACTCGCGCGCGCCGGCTCCGAGATCGTGCGCATCACGGTGAATAACGAAGAGTCGGCGGCGGCAGTGCCGAAGATTCGCGAGCAGCTGCTGAAGATGAACGTGGATGTGCCTCTGGTCGGTGACTTCCACTACAACGGCCATCGCCTGCTGACGGCCTACCCCGAGTGCGCGGAGGTGCTGGACAAGTACCGCATCAATCCGGGCAACGTCGGCGCCGGTCAGAAGCGCGATCCGCAGTTTGCGGCGATCATCGAGCTGGCATGCAAGTATGACAAGCCGGTCCGCATCGGCGTGAACTGGGGCAGTCTCGACCAGTCGGTGCTCGCGCGCATCATGGACGAGAACGCCAGCCGCGCAGAACCGATGGATGCGCAGGCGGTGATGCGCGAGGCGCTCGTCACCTCGGCGCTCGAGTCCGCCGCCAAGGCTGAAGAGTTTGGCATGGCCGGCAACCGGATCATCCTGTCCGCCAAGGTGTCGAGCGTGCAGGACTTGATCGCCGTCTACCGCATGCTGGCTGCGCGCTGCGACTATCCGCTGCACCTTGGTCTGACCGAGGCCGGCATGGGCAGCAAGGGCATCGTTGCTTCTACCGCGGCGCTGGGTGTGCTGCTACAGGAAGGCATCGGGGATACGATCCGCGTTTCGCTGACACCGGAACCGGGCGGCGCCCGGACGCAGGAAGTGATCGTTGCACAAGAAATCCTGCAGAGCATGGGGTTGCGTGCCTTCACCCCGATGGTGACGGCGTGCCCCGGCTGCGGGCGCACGACCAGCACCTTCTTCCAGGAACTCGCACAGTCGGTTCAGGGCTACGTGCGCGACAAGATGCCGGAATGGAAGACTCAGTACGACGGCGTCGAGAACCTCACGCTCGCCGTGATGGGGTGCGTCGTCAATGGGCCGGGTGAGAGCAAGCACGCGAATATCGGGATCTCGCTGCCCGGTACCGGCGAAACCCCTGCTGCGCCGGTCTTCGAGGATGGGGAGAAGACCGTGACCCTGCGCGGTGACAACATCGCCCAGGAGTTCATAGGGCTGATCGACGCCTACGTAGCGCGCAAATACACAAGAAAGACCGTCTGAGCGTTCCGACGCCGACGAGACATTAATAGGTAGCTGATGGCACAAAAACTGATTCATGGCGTGCGTGGCATGCATGACATCCTGCCCGACGACGCCGAACGCTGGGAGCTGTTCGAGGAGATCGTACGCGGCTGGCTGCGTAGCTATGGCTACCGCCCGATCCGCACGCCGATTCTTGAGTTTACGCCGCTCTTCGTGCGCAGTGTCGGTGAGCACACGGACATCGTTGAGAAGGAGATGTACGCCTTCGAAGACCGCCTTAATGGCGATTCGCTGGTACTGCGTCCAGAGGGCACAGCCCCGTGCGTGCGTGCGGTGCTTGAGCACAATCTGATTAATTCGTCAGGTCCTCAGCGGCTCTATTACAACGGCCCGATGTTCCGCCACGAGCGGCCGCAGAAGGGGCGCCAGCGCCAGTTCCACCAGTTTGGCGTGGAAGCCTTCGGCTACACCGGCCCAGACATCGACGCCGAGCATATCGTGATGCTCGCGCGCCTGTGGCGCGATCTGGGTCTTGAAGAGGACATCACGCTCGAGCTCAACACGCTTGGATCCAGCGACGAGCGTGCAGCGCATCGTCAGGCCCTGATCGCTTATTTCGAGGCGCATCGCGATCAACTCGACGAAGACGCTCAGCGTCGTCTGCACTCGAATCCGCTGCGCATCCTGGACACCAAGAATCCTGCGATGCAAGCGCTCGTCGAAGCTGCGCCGAAGCTCGCCGAATTTCTAGGCGTCGAATCGCTGGCGCACTTCGAAGGCGTTCAGACGCTGCTGCGTGAGGCGGCGATTCCTTTTCGCGTCAATCCGCGTCTGGTCCGCGGGCTGGACTACTACAACCGCACCGTGTTCGAATGGGTGACCGATAAACTTGGGGCCCAGGCAACCGTGTGTGGCGGCGGTCGCTACGATGGCCTCGTTGAACAGCTTGGCGGAAAGCCAACCCCGGCTTGTGGTTTCGGCATGGGGGTCGAGCGTCTGATGCTGCTGTGGGAGGTCTCGCAGGGCGATGCCGCGCGTTCGGTTCCCGATGTATATCTCGTACACCAGGGTGACGCCGCCTCGCGCTTCGCATTCCGTCTGGCGGAACAGCTTCGCGAGGATGGCTTTGCGGTCGTGTTGCACTGTGGCGGCGGCAACTTCAAGAACCAGATGAAGAAGGCCGATGCGTCCGGCGCGGCAGTTGCGGTCATCGTTGGTGACGACGAAGCAGCAGCCGAAGAGGCCAGTTTCAAACTATTGCGGGAAGGCGGCGAGCAACGCCGGCTGCCTGCTGCACAACTCGGCGAGACCCTCGCCGCTCTGCTCTACAACGTGGAAGAAGAAGATGGCAGCGTTTGACCTCGAAGAACAGGAACAGATTGCAACGATCAAGGCCTGGTGGGAGAAGTGGGGCAATTTGCTGACGATCGGCGCGGTGTGCTTGGCCGTGGCCGTTGTTGGCTGGCGTGGCTGGGAGTACTACCGCAACAAGCAATCCGGCGAGGCTAGCGTGATCTATTCAAGCCTGATGCAGGCCGTTGAGGCCAAGGATGCGCAGAAGATCCGCGAAGCCTCGGGCATCATCGCTGAGCGTTATGGATCGACCGCCTATGCCGATCTGTCTGCGCTGCTCGCTGCCGAAGCACAGGCGGCTGCCGGCGATCGTGCAAGCGCCAAGACCAAGCTGGAATGGGCCGCTGAGAAGGGCAATGACCCGCTCACCCGCGATCTCGCGCGACTGCGTCTGGCGGCCGTGCTGCTGGACGAGAAGGCCTACGACGCGGCGATCAAGCAACTCGCGGTCAAACCGAACAAGGCGTTTGCGGTGCGTTATGCGGACTTGCGCGGCGACGTACTGGTTGCACAAGGCAAACCGGCAGATGCCCTGACCGCCTACAAGGAGGCGCTCGACGGGCTCGGTTCCGAACAGGGTTCGCAGGCCTTCAAGTCGGTTCTTGAGCTGAAAATCGACGCGCTCGGAGGCGGCAAGTGAAATTGCGCGCGCCGATTGCGCTCACGCTCGCTCTGGCGCTGCTGAGCGGTTGCTCCACAGTCAGCTCATGGTTCAGCAGGACAATCGTCGAACCGATGGCAGAGCTCAAGCCATTCACGGCATCGGCGCGCTTGGAGCAGGTGTGGCGCTTCAGCGTCGGCGCTGCTGGCAAGGCCCTGATTGAGCCGGCTTCGAATGGCGACGCCGTCTTTGTCGCGAACGAAGGCGGTGATGTCTATCGTATTGAGAACGGGCGCCAGGTCTGGCGTGCCCGGACCAAGGAAGACATCGTAGCTGGCGTAGGTGCGTCGAGCGGGCTGGTTGTGGTGGGCACGCATCGTGGCCTGGTTGCAGCGTTCGATGCTGCAACCGGCGCGGAGCGATGGACCATCGATGTCGGTGGCGATCTTGCTGCCACGCCGCAGGTTGAGAACGACATGGTGGTCGTGCGTGTTGGCGACTCGCGCCTTGTGGCGCTGGATGCGGCGAACGGCCGCCGTCGCTGGGTCTACACGCGCAGCACGCCGCCCTTGTCGCTGCGTGCGTTCTCCGAAATGCGCCGCGTTGAGAACTACCTCTTCGCAGGCTTCTCGGGCGGCCGTGTTGCGGCGATTACGACCAACAATGGTCAGCTGGCGTGGGAGGGGGCGCGAGC
>JAJZLD010000228.1 GCA_021803785.1 Pseudomonadota bacterium
CACGACAGCCTGATCCAGACGGTGCGGGGCGCGGGCTATCGCTTTTCGTCCGACGTTGCGCTGACGAGCGAATAAGGCGAGCGATGCGGCCAGCGCGCTATGTGTGGGGTGGTTTCGGCGGGGCGCTGATAGCCTTCTTGGTGGTCGCACTCGCATGCTGGCCACTGTTCGGGGCAACCGCCGCATTGTTGCTGTTCGTTGCCCTGTTTGGCGCGCTATTTTTCTATCACCTGCGCAACCTGAAGAAGCTTGTGCTGTGGACTCGCGAACCGATCGGCACGCCGTTGCCACAGGCCTTCGGCGTGTGGGACTACGTGTTCGCCGATCTGTCGCGCCATGCGCGCCGCAGCCTTAACCAGCGCGACCGGCTCGCACAGGCCCTGGCGCGCTTCCGCGAAGCGACGTCGGCGATGCCGTCCGGCGTGATTCTGCTGTCGGCGGAGAACTTCATCGAGTGGATCAACCCGGCCGCTGAGCTGCATTTCGGCCTCGACGGCGAACGCGACACTGGCAAACCGATCACCAATCTGGTCCGCCAACCGGATTTTGTCGCCTATTTGACCGGCGAGCGCACCGCCGAGCCGCTGACCTGCCGCCTCGCTCGCCACGCCGGCATGGTGTTATCGATCCAGATCGTGCCCTTCGGCGAAGAGCAGAGCATGGTGCTGTCGCGCGACGTGACGCAGTTTGAAAAGCTGGAAACGATGCGGCGCGACTTCGTGGCCAATGTGTCGCATGAGCTCAAGACGCCGCTCACGGTCGTATCGGGCTTCCTCGAAACGCTGGACGAGATGCTGGACGACCTGCCGCCCGAGGAGGCGCGTCGCTATCTGCGCCTTGCCACCGAACAGGCGGGCCGCATGCAGCATCTGGTCGAGGATCTGCTTGAGCTGGCAGCGCTCGAAACTAGTGCTGCCGCGTCCTACGATGAAACGGTTGAGATGGGACCGCTGCTCGATACGATCATGAACGAGGCGCTCGCGTTGTCGGCCGGCCGCCATCGGATTACGCTGGAGTTCGACGGCCCGGTTGGGCTGCGCGGCTCGCGCAAGGAACTGCATAGCGCGTTGCTGAACCTGGTATCCAATGCGGTGCGTTACACGCCCGAAGGCGGCGAGGTGCGCTTGCGCTGGAATGTGGCCGCGGGTGGTGGTGCGCGCTTTGCCGTGACCGATACCGGACTTGGCATCGAGCCGCACCATCTGCCGCGCCTGACCGAGCGCTTCTACCGGGTCGACCGCGGTCGCTCACGCGAGAGTGGTGGCACCGGTTTGGGGCTCGCGATCGTCAAACACGCACTCAGCCGCCATCAGGCGAGCCTTCAGATCGAGTCGACGCCGGCGGTCGGTTCCACCTTCTCCGCGGTGTTCCCGGCCGAACGCGTCGCGCGGCCGGTGCTGTAAGCGCAGGCGCTCAGCCCGGCAGGCGTTCGAAGCTCACGCGGTCGAAGGTGGTGCCGCGGGTGATCAGTTTGATGAGGCGGGCGGTGAAGGGCTTTTCCGCGTGCACATCGATCAGCCGGTCGGCCTGATACCAGCCGGCCGGCAGCACGAGGCTCGATTCGGATTTGAGCGCAGGCACCGCCGGCAGGATGAAGGCCTGGTGGTAGTTCTCGCGTAGCCCGGCGCCGTTGGCATTGCGGATGCGCGCACCTGCCATGACCGGAATGCCTGCCATCAAGGACACACCCGCGAGCAACTGACCGTTGCTGCGATACATCAGCCAGCTGATTTCGGCGAGCAGGAAGTTCTCGCCGTCGGCAGGGCGCAGCGCGACCAGTTGCCGGTGGTCGACCCGCGAGCCCGAGGTGTGGCGCGCGATGCGGAAACCCTGCAGCGACTGGTCGACGATCTCCCAGTGTTCGAGCACCAGGCCAAGTTGTGCTGCACGGGCATAAAGCTCGCCTTCGGTGCGATCGGCGGATTCGACCTGCTCCCCGATTGTGTACACCGACATCATGTCGCGGAAGGTGCCGGCGCGCACCTCGGAGGGCTGCTCGAACGGCCGTCCTGCAACGAAATAGCCGATCGACGGCAAATCGGTTGCGATCTGGATCGTGCCGTGAGTGGTCTTTCGAGCAAAGCGGCGGCCGGCGGCGGCGAGGCCCCACGGGCGGTACAGCGACACCAGCAGGCGCGCGCAAGCCGGTTGCACACAGTCTTCGCCCAGGCCAAGCGAAGCGGGCGATGCGCCGCGCTTGAACTGCGCTACGACAGCCTGGATGTGTGCGGCGAGGCGCTGGCTATCGACGCGGCGCAGGGTCTTGCCCGGGTTGGCGACTGAGATCGGGCGCAGGCCGAAGTCCTGTGATAGGTCGATCGCATAGGCAGACTTCTCCATGACGGCGACGTCGGTGTGAATCGTGCAATGCGGTGCGAAGCGCTGCGCCCAGCGCAGGATCCAGGTGAATTCGCGCGGCGTGCGACCGTAAGGGTTGGCAGCGTCGACCAGCAGGATCACGATGTAGGCCTCGGCGCAACTCTGTGCGCGCCAGGTCTCATTAAGCGGCTCGCCGACGCGCACGGTCGCGACGTTCCAGTCCTCGGCGGCGCCGTAAAGCCGGTGCAGTTCGGCCCACATGCCTGGGGGTACTTCGCGGCGGGCACGGAAGTATTCAAGGATCAGGCTGCCGTGGTAGTGGATACGGCGTTGCGCAAGCATCGGCCGGCGGTCGATGAAAGCCGGGTCGAGTGCGCTGCGCTGCGCGATCAGCGTGTAGCCGCGCAGCATCTGTTGCCACAGCTCGACGACGCTGCGCAGCGTCTCGTCTTCCTGACTGATCGGCGGCAAGGGCCGCGCCGCGTAGCGACGCGCCAGTTCCGTCTGTACGAACTCCACCGCGCTGCGCGCCGCTTCGAGCACCTGAAGGTGCTGCGCCGGCAATGGCGGCCTCTCCTGCAGGCAGCCGAGCATCGCCGCCAGCGCATCGTGCGTTTCGTGCAGGTTGGTCGGATTCAGGTTTGCAAGCCACGCCAGGCAGGCCTCAGGGCTGCTGAAATCGGGCCGGTTTTCGGTCGCGATGGCCATGTTCTGTTCCTCTCGGTGCCGTCGGGGACGGCGCTGCATTACCTGCTTGTCGTTATCGTCCGGGCACGCCGTCAGTGGCCGGCCCGAGTATCTGTTCCAACGCTGCTGTCAGCACTGACGAGGCCGGCCCCGCGTGAGCCAGGCCATCCCGCTGCGGCGTGCCCCACACCGACTGCGGAAAGTGCCGGTCGTCTGAAAAACGCGGTATCACGTGCCAGTGAACATGCGGCACCATGTTGCCGAAGCTCGCCAGGTTGATCTTGTCGGGCTGCATCGCATTGCGCAGCACGCGTTCGGTGGCCCACACCACGTCCATCAGATGCGCACGGTCTGTCGTATCAAGATCGGTCATTTCCGCCACATGCCTGCGCCACACGACGCGGCAGAAGGCCGGATAGTGCGCGTCGGCGACGCGGATTACGCGGCAGCGTGCGTCCTGCCACAGCAGTTCGCCGCCCGTGAGCTCGCACAGCTCGCAGGTTTGCGCGCTCATGCGGCCTCCAGGCTGGCGCCGGGTTCGCAACCAACGCCAGTACTCATGTCGTCAAAGTGTTCAGGCATGCCGTCCCTGAATGCAAGCAGTGTGCCGCGTGGCACCGATTCCCAGATTTCATCGTCCGTCAGCGGCGTCGTGGCAATCAGGGCCACGCGATCGTGCGGGGTGGTCACTTCCTTGAAATCGACACTGAGGTCCTGATCCTTGAGATGCGCGACACCGAATGGTGCTTGCCGCACGATATAGGTGAGGCGCGACGCACAGTGAGCGTAAAGCCGACGCCCATCGGACAGCAGGAAATTGAACTCACCATGCGCGCCAATCTCTGCGGCGAGCGCACGCAGCGCCTGATAAAGCGCTTCAGGTGCGGGCTCGCTGGCCGGAAAGCCTGCGCGCAGCGATTGAAGAATATGGCAGAAGGCGCGCTCACTGTCGGTTTCGCCAACTGGCTGATAGCTGCCGTTGAAGCTCGGTGAAAAATCGCGCAGATGGCCGTTGTGGGCAAAGATCCAGTAGCGCCCCCACAGTTCGCGCTGAAAGGGGTGCGTGTTCTCGAGTCCGATCGCACCGCGGGTGGCCTTGCGGATGTGCGCGATGACGTTCTTGGATTGGATCGGGTAGCTGCGCACCAAGGCCGCGATTGGCGAATCGATTGTCGCCTGCGCGTCTAGAAAAACGCGCACGCCGTAGCCGTCGTAGAACGCAATGCCCCAGCCGTCACGGTGCTGGTCGGTCAGACCTCCGCGCGCCTGAAAGCCGGTGAACGAAAAACAGATATCCGTCGGCGTATTGCAGTTCATGCCAAGCAGTTGGCACATGGGCGACTTGCCTTCCTGCGGCATCAGCCGCGTTCGGGCCGGCGTGCGGGCCGGCATACAGGCACCCGCCGGCGGGCGCCGGGACAAATCGTGCCTGACCGGAGGTTGCCGCGTATCGCCTGTCGCGTCGGTGACGTGTGTCACGTCACCGAACGTATGACGTTGGCCTGAAACCCGCGCTGCGTCTGGCAGCGCGGTGGATCAGCCGCGCACGTGGGGGTGGCCTTCGCAGGCCTCAGTGGGGCCGCAGGCGATCGAGAAAGGCGGGCAGTTCCAGTGCGTCGAGGTGGTTCTTCAGTTCGAGGCCGAGTTCGGTGTCGCCCTCGATCTTGAGGCGGCGCTGGAAGAACAGGGTGTCCGGGTCTTCTTCACGCAGCGCGATCTTCAGGTAGTCCGCTGCGCGCGCGGCGAAGCGCACTTCCGGTTCGTTGCCGACCGGATGGAAGCGGCCGGCGGCGGCGGTGAAGGTGACTCCGCTCCCGAGATCTTCGATTTCGATCCGCACCGTGCGGCCTTCCAGAAAGTCCCAGTCGCCCGGTAGTTTGCCGGCGCGTTTGGCGAGGTTCAGTGCAGTCGTGAAGGCGAACGCGGCGGGACGCTCAGGTAGATGGCGTGCAATTGCGGCCAGCGGCCCTGGCAGCGTGAAGTCAGGCAAGGGCATGGCAGCCTCCGCCGAGCCGTCTCAAGGTGGCTGCAGCCCCCTTGGGGGGCAGTGCACGTAGTAAGCGTGGGGGTCGTTTCATGTTGTCTCCAGTTCGATTCCAGGCACGCCGCGCCAGTAACCGTCGCAGGTTGTGGTGGGCGCTAGCGTGGAGGCATCCGAGGGTGTCTGGCCGGAGAGTTCGGCGCGGAAGTGCTCGATGAGTGCTTCGGTGTGCTGCGCTTGCGGGCTGATACGCAGACGTTCAACACCGAGGGCCCGCACTTCGGCCAGGTGACCAAGCAAGGAATGACTCGCCGCCGACTGCGTCTGGATGCCGTTGATCGCGAGGAAGGGCTGGCCTTCGCGGGTGTTCAGCTGCAGGCCGTCCGGGAACTCGAGGCAGCGGA
>JAJZLD010000229.1 GCA_021803785.1 Pseudomonadota bacterium
GAAAGCCGTACTCCCCGCCGAAGCGGGTGATCCAGACGCCGGCGCGCAGCTGTGTGCCGGGCGCACCCGTTGCGCTCGCTGCCTGGGCGAGTGCGAGCGCATCAATGCGATGGCCTATGTCAGCGCCACTGTCCGCTGCAAATCGCACCCAATGAGGCAGATTGACGCTGCCGCCATGCCCCGAATGGCCGCCAGAGGCAGCGCCGCTCGTTGCGAGGTCTTGTGTGTGGGCGGGCTGACCCAGCCATTCCGCGTGTGACCCGGCCGCGACCAGCGCCAGTTGCGTGAAGCGGCCCGCGGGTACTTTGCCCAGCTCGCTGCTTGGCACTGCCAACTTGGCCTGCAGCGGGGGCGCGGAAACCGCTTCCGGTGTGGCTGCTGGCCGCAATCTCGGCGTAGCGCGCGTCGAACAGGTTGGCGATGCTGCCGAATATTTCCCAACCGCCCTCGCGCCAGCTCGCACGCAAGTGCGCCAGGGTGTGGCCGTCGTAGCGCACGGTGTTCGCGTTGTCCGTCCAGTAGGCGCCGACATGTTGGCTTTCCAGCGCGCGGCACTGTCACCGCACAACGGCGGCACGCTGATCGGTGCGCAACTGCTGCGCGCGGGGGACATCCTGCTCTCGGCCGCCAACGGCATCACCTACGTCGGTCACCTCAAGTTCCCGCCCGCGCCCACACCGATGGTCCGTATCCCAGACGGCGCCTGAGTCGGGCCCAGCGAAGATGCACAAAGGGCGCCCGTGGGCGCCCTTGTCGCATCAGTGTCAGCCACGCGTTCGGCCGCTTAGTCGTTGCTCTCCAGCACCTGCAACTGCACCTTCTGCGCCACGGTTTGGCCGGGTGGGTTGTAGCGCCACTGGCGGATGGCGTCGACCACCGGCTGACGCAAGGCGGCGTTGCTGATCTCCAGCACCTCCAGATCCGCTACAGCACCTTCCGGCGTCACGTTGAAACGCAGCGTGGCGCTCTGTGCACCCTTCAAGCGCCGGCGCACCGGTGTTGGAATATCCGGCTCGACCATCGTGACCAGCGTCGGCTGGGGAGGCGGCGGCAGGACGGCAGGCTCCGGCGCCGCGGGTGGTGGCGCCTCAAGCGCCGGTGCCGCGATGGCGAGCTTCTCGGGCGCTGCTTGCGCTTGCGCTGCCGGCGCGGCCGTTGCGGGCTTGTCGGCCGCAGCCGTGGCGGGCGCCGGCGCCGGTGCTGGGCGAGGTTTCGTGGCAGCGACAGGGGCGGCGGGCTTCGCCTCGCGCGGCGGCGCCGGCTTCTTGTCCTTGTCTTTGTCCTTTGCCTGTTCCACCTGCAGGATGAAGCGCATCGGCCCTTCCGCCTGCCGGCGGGTGGCTTCCGAGACCTCGGTTTCCGACATCACCTGAGGCATCGGTTTTGCGTTCTGTGCGCTTACCGGCACCTGCCAGCATGCCAGCAGCGCGGCGCCGCAAAGCCAGTTCCAGCGATGTTTCCTGCTCTGCGCGCGGACTCCGGTGCGCGCGCCTTCCCATGCAGCCAAGCGCTTCAATCGAGCGACCCCCCAGATCATCAATCCCAAGGCAGCCGCCGGTAGCAGCCACCCCTTGCGCGCCAGACCGTCTCCAGCGCCAGAATTGCGAGAAGCAAAAAATACGCCGAATTTGCCGCGGCAGACTCCGCGCCTGGCTGCAGCTCGGATGATGTTCGATTGCCGCATCGCGCCCCCCGGCGCAATGACTTGGAAAATCAGGCTGATGCTGGGCGATATCACGGCGCCGCTCGCATCAGGGCGGCAATTGTGGCGTGCAAGCCGCGTGGCGCACAACCCGCCCGGTGACAATTTTTGTGTTACTGCCAGAGCGCCGGCGATGCACCGCCGGGGCGCCTGTTGCGCCATCCCACGGCACGCAAAGACAACTGTTGACCCTGGCACTGGCGCTGCCATCGCGTCGCGCTCACCATGCGACTTGGTACACCACAGCGACAGAGGCAAACCATGGGACTGTTCGATTGGCTGCGTAAGCAAGATGGCCCCGAGCCGGCTGAAACGGTTTCGCCGCAGCTCGTGCGCGATGTAACAGACTTCCTGATCCGGCAGACTGATCCGAAGCTGGCGCTGTGCTCGCGCTACGACGAACGCCTGGCTCCCAGCGTTGGCGCGGCGATCCGCCACATCATCGCGAGCGTGCAGCAGATGCCGACACCGTGCGATGCGTCGCCCGACCACTGGCATAGCACGCCTGAGCTGGCGGCCTTCTTCGTCTCGCCCGACGAATTGGTGAATGTGTTCAGTCGCTCCGAGCCGCTGCAGGCCTTGTTCGAGCAGAACCCGACGCTGGACGCTGCGTACGCGGTGCTGGGCACCACGCTGATCGAGCGCAAGGGGCTCGGGATGGCGCTTGAGGGCGAAATGCTTCGTCGCGACGTGGTGCAGATCAGCGTGAGCTTTTCCAACCCCCGAGTGCATATTGTCGCGCCCGATGCGGCGGGGCTTGCTCGCACCGTCGCGTGGCGGATGTTCGAAGAGCTTGCGATGGTGGCCCTGGAGCGCATCGATGCCCTGCGGGACGAACGCAAGAGCCTCTACGATGACCGTGCCTTGCTGCAAATGCGCTTGCAGATGCTGCATGGCCACGGCACCGGCTTCGATGTGCACGAAGGAGGGCAGGATGGCGAAGCGCTCAAGGCCTTGCTGGAGGAGAACACCCGTGCGCTGGCGGCCGCAGGCGCCGGCGGTGATGCGTTGGAACACGAGCTGGAAGTGTTGCGCGGGGTACTTGAGCGCGCCGAGTCGCTGGTCTCGATCACCACGCGGACGATGCGCCTCACCGCCATGAACGTGCTCGTTGAGGGCGAGAGCAGCGAGCCGCTGCGCGAGATCCGCTTCGCTTGTGCCAGAGCCGAGCGCCTTCGCCCGCTCACCCGTGCAGTCCTGCAGGTGCGTTTCCCGCGCAGCGCGATGCGCAAGGTGACGATGAGCTTTGCTGATGCAAGCCGCCTGCCGATCTGAGGCCGGTGCCCAGCTAGCGCCGGCCCGGCGCGGCGGGCGTCAGACCGGTGCGGTGAGAAAGGTCTGCGCAGCGGCCAGCGCGGCCGTGTCGGCCAGCACGGCGTCCGGTGCGCCGCCTTTGCCCCATAGCGCGCCCATCCACTGCATGCCGAGGAAGTCGGCACACAGCTTGTAGCTGTCGAACATCGGCTGCGCCTTCGCGCGGTCGCCACTGGTGGCGATCACCCACAGGCGTTTCTGGCCCATGTGGGTCTTGAAGTCGACGCCGGGCACCCGCATCCAGGCGCTCCACTGGTCAAGGTAGGCCTTCAGCGGTGAGGGTACCGAGAACCAGTAGACCGGCGACACGAACACGATGTCGGTGGCTGCCAGCGTGGCATTCAGCAGCGTGGCCGCGTCGCCCTCCGGCGGCGGGTAGCTGCCGGCTGTGTGGCGCAGGTCGACAAAGGCTGGCAGCTGGCATTGTGCGAGCGTAATCCACTGCTGGGGCGTGTCCGCTGGCAGCGCCTCGGCGGCGATACGGGCAAGCGTTTCGGTGTTGCCAACATGGCCCGGCTCGCGGGTGCTGGCGGTCAAAAAGAGAAAGCGGCGCATAGGGTGTTCTGTTTGTTGCGTGGTCGATTCAGGGGCCGAAGCGGCGCAGCCCATCGAGATCCTTGATCGTCAGGCCGCCGTACTCAACATGCAGCAGGCCTGCCTGTTCAAGCACCTTCAAGGCCTGGTTGACCCGCTGGCGCGACACGCCGGCGAGGTAACCGATTTCTTCCTGCGAGATCTGCAGCTGAGCGCCAATGCCCGGATACAGCACCGTGTTGAAAAGCCCCGCCAGGCAGCGCGCCACCCGCGCATCCGGATCGAGCAGGCGGTCATTTTCAACCGTGGCGATGAACTGCCCGAGCCGCTCGTTGAGTTGCTGCAGCAGGAAGCGGTTGAACGGGATACTGGTGTCGAGCAGCCACATGAAGGTGGCTTTGGGCATCAGCGCAATGTGCGAATCGCGCAAGGCGATCACATCATACTTGCGCAGCTCGTTCTTCAGGATCGAGCCTTCGCCGAACCAGCCGCCACGCGGCACGCCAGTGAAGGTGGTTGAACGGCCATCGGCCGAGAAGGTATTGATCTTCACCAGGCCGTCGACGATACCCAGCCAGTGTTCGACCGGGTCCCCCTTGCGCACGACCGTCGCCCCGGCGGCGAAGAAACGCACCTGCACTTCGCGTTCGACGCGCATGCGCTGGATATCGGTCAGGTCGATCGTCCAGAGACTGTCGTGCAGCAGGTCTGCAAGCGTGCTCATTTTGATTGTCCGTATGGTGACAGCACGCTGTAAGCGCGCTTGGCTATGGTGCAAGCGGTCTTGGCAAAAGCGTGCTTGCGGCAGTGCACGATTGAGCCGATGACCGGGACACAGTACAAAGCGTTGTGCGCGGGGGGTGACGCAGGGCCGCGGGGGGGGCGGCCAAGTGTCAGCGCACGACACCGGGACGCACAGGCAAAGAACCTGGGCGCGAACAAAGGAGGATTCTGGCACAAGTCGCGGCCTTGCGATTCGCGCCAGACGGCGCACTGCGCCGACAAGACGAGGAGGGTGGGGAATGCCGGAATCCGGCTTGTCGCACCACGCACCGGACGCTGCGCTGGATACCTTTCCACGCCTGCTCGCCCATCACGCCCAGGTCCGCGGCACTCGGCCTGCGGTGCGTGAGAAGGAATTCGGCATCTGGCAAACGTACACCTGGGCCGACGCTGCCGAACAGGTGCGGGCGATCGCATGCGGGCTTGCCGAACTCGGCTTTCAGCGCGGTGATCGACTCGCCATCATCGGCGACAACCGGCCACGGCTTTACTGGTCGATCTGTGCAGCGCAGGCACTGGGCGGCATCCCGGTGCCGATGTACCAGGACGCGGTGGCGCAGGAGATGGCCTTCGTCATGGCCGACGCCGAGATCCGCTTCGCGATCGCGGAGGATCAGGAACAGGTCGACAAGCTGCTCGATGTGCGCAGCACCGTACCCGCGCTGGCGCACATCCTTTATGACGATCCGCGCGGCATGCGGCATTACGCTCAGGCGGGGCTGCTATCGCTCGACGCGTTACAGGCCAAGGGGCGCGAACGCCACCAGCGCGAACCGCATTTCTACGCCGCCGAAGTGGCGCAGGGTGCCGCCGACGACGTCGCGATCATGCTCTACACCTCTGGCACCACTGGTACGCCCAAGGGGGTGATGCTGTCGCACGCGAACCTGTTGCGAACCGCCAAGAACGCGGCGGATTTCGACGGACTGACCGATCAGGACGAGATCCTCTCCTACCTCCCGATGGCCTGGGTGGGCGACAACATCTTCTCGTGTGCGCAGGCCTACGTCACCGGCTTCTGCATCAACTGCCCTGCCATTCGGCCTCAACAGCCG
>JAJZLD010000230.1 GCA_021803785.1 Pseudomonadota bacterium
TCCGCCACCGCCGCCGCCGAAACCTCAGCGGCTCCAGCTCCGCCCACACATAGCGGAACATCGCGTTCGTCCGATCCTCCTGCTGCCATGCTCCAAGTGCCTTGATATGACGATCGTGTGCGCCCTGCGAACCTAGCCAGGTCGCGAACGAGCGGCGAAGGTCGTGCATCTTGAAGGCGAAAACACCCGCCTTCTCGCAAGCGCCGTGGAACGATGACGCATTGATCTCGCCGGTTCGCCGGCCACGATACGTGAAGACGAAGTCCTCGTGTTTGCCGACCTGCGGCGTCATCGCTGCCCACGCCGTGCGGTTCAGCGGGATCGCCAGATCAATCTCGGACTTCATCACTGATGCCGGCAGCAGCACAGCGCGGCGCTCCCAATCCACCCGGCGCCACCACAGTTGCAGGATCGCAGCGAGCCGGACGCCAGTCACTACGGCAAACAGATCGCGCCACCGCGAAGCGCCTGCGCAGCACGAGCAGCGCCCCCCCAATGAATGGCGAGAATATCGTCGCTGACAGGCTGCTCGAGCCAGGCGGAAAACAGATCGGCATCGAGTGCGGGCCGTTCGCCGCCGCTGCAAGCGAGGTCGAGTAGCGCCGCTTCCTCATGTTCGAGCTCGATACTGCCGCCCCGTAAGATCATGCACACGCCTCCGAAAACACAGGTCTGCAGTGTGCGCGAGCTGGCGGCCGAACTAAGCGATGGCAAGCTTGCAGTTGCATCCGTGGGGCAACGCGAACGCGGGACTGCCGTGCGACGCCCGGCGCCCACGCTAACGGCCCCACCTGCGCGAGCGTCAAACGGTGAAGGCGATTCGGCTCCCCTTGGCGCTTGGCTTGACCTCCAGCCGAACATCAATTCGCTCCCTCAACTCGGCGACATGGCTGATGATGCCGACCAGCCGGCCACCCTGTTGCAGGTCGATGAGCGTGTTGATGGCAAAGTCGAGACTTTCAGGGTCCAGCGTGCCGAAGCCCTCGTCCACGAACAGGGTTTCGAGCTGAATGCCACCGGTGCGCGACTGCACGACATCGGCCAAGCCAAGCGCGAGCGACAGCGCGGCGAGAAAGCCCTCGCCACCCGACAGCGTATTGGCCGGTCGAGCGGTGCCAGTCTGGTGGTCGAACACCTGCAGATCGAGGCCGCCGGCGCTGCGCATGTCGGTGTGCGTCTGCACCCGTTGCAGTTCATAGCGACTGCGGCTCATGCGCAGCAGCCGGATCGAGGCGGCTTCGAGCACTTCGTCGAGCAGGGTGGCGAGCACATAGCGCTGGAAGGTCATACGGTGCGGGTTTTGCCCATCGGCGATTTCGGACAGGCGCCCGAGCACCGCGTAGCGCGCCATCAAGTCTTGGTTCTCCTCGGCGAGGCGGGCGAGGCGGGTGTGCGCGCGGCTCAGCTCTTCGAGACGCGAACGCGCCTTCTCGACTGCCTCGATGGCGTGCGTCAGCGCCGACTCGGTCTCGGCGGCACGCTGCTCGAGTGCGGGGAGATCGGGCGGCGCCAGATTCTTCGCCCGCGCCTGGGCCGACGCCAGGCGCTGCTCGGCCTGCGCCTTGGCGTGCTCATACTCGCGCGCGGCAGCCTCCAGTGCGGCCAACTCCGGCGCCGCGAGCCGCGCGGCCTGGCAGGCAGCCGGGTCGGCAAAGTCGTGATCGCGCAGCGCGACGGCGAGCGCCTCCTCGGCTCCGCGGCACTCCGCGACGGCTTGCTCGCGCGCCGCCGCGCGCTCCCGCTGCTTTGATTGAGCGGCCGACAGCGCTTCGACGGCGCGTTTGTCAGCGTCCTGCGCCTTGCGGAGCGAGGCTTCGAGCGCTTCGAGGTGGCCGATGGCCGCCTGGCGTGCCGCCGCCAGCGCCCCCGGCGCACGCAAGGCTTCCGGCACGGCGTTCAGATGCAGCGCACAGGCGGCAATGGCGCCTGCATGTTCGGCCTTGAGCTTCTCGAGCACGGGCAGGCGCTGGGCGATGGCCTGCGCGGTTTCCTCGCTGCGCTCGGCAAGTTCGGCCAGTTGGCGTTCGAGCGCGACCTGCTGCTGCGCGGCCGCCGCGGCCGCCTGGCACGCAGCCGCCGCCGCAGCTTGTCTGCGCTCACCCTCCTCCAGCGAGAGAGCAGCCAGTTCGCCCAGACTCTGCTGCAGCAAGGCCAGACGATTGGCGACGATCTGCAACTGGGCGTCCGCGGCTTGCCGGTGGATTCGCGCCTGCTCCAGCGCCGATTCGGCGCTCGTTGCGGCGGTGCGGGCACGCTCCAGCGATTCGTCAGAGACGATCTCCGAGCCGGCATGCGCGGGGGCAGGATGCTCGCTGGCGCCACACACCGGGCAGGGGCTCCCCGCCTCGAGCAATGCCGCCAGCCGTGCGGCCTGCCCCGCCACCCAGGCACGTTCGGTGCCTGAGCGCGATTCAAGCGCCGCATCGCGTGCCGCCACAGCCTTGTCGAGCGCCGTGTCGGCCTGATCGCGCGCGGTTTTGCACGCGGCAAGCTCTTTGCGCACCGCGGCCAGTTCGCGCAGCATGGCGACCTGCCCCGCGAGGCGCTCAAGATCGGCATCTGCCGCCGCCTTCAGGGCGGCCTTCTTCAGCGCGAGCTCTCTTTGCTCGGCGAGCGACTGGCGGGCGAGGTCGAGCTTCTTGAGTTCGTCCTGCAGGGCCTCTTGTGCTACTTGCTCAGCCTGCAGCGCCTGCCTCACGGAGACGCACTCGCGCTCGGCCTTCTGCCACGCCTCCAGTGCGTTCGCGACCGAGTCCAGATCGCCGATACGCTGCCGCGCTGCGGCACGATCCGGCTCCATCTGCTGTACGCGCTGGAGTTCGTCAGCGGCCTTGCGGGCGGCTTGCACCTGGGCCGCCAAGGCCTCGTCGGCCTCGCCAAGCAGGGCGTCAGCCCGCGCCAACCCAAGCTTGGCACGCTCACGCCGATCCAGCGCCGGGGCCACCGCCATGGCGCGGCGTGCGGCCTCGATCCTTGCCTGCCGCGCCTGGTGTGAAGACAGTCCTTCGAGGACCGACCTATGGTGGGCGCCCGCAGCGAGCGCCTCGTCCAGCGCGGCACGGGCCTGCCGCCCGGCCTCAAGCGCGTCTCGTGCCTGGGTGTGCAGGCTTGCAACCGAAGTCTGGTGCTGCTGCGCCGCCCCAAGTGCGCAATCCTGCACCGCAATCTGCTCGGCCAGCTCGGTTTCATTCGCGACGCCCACCTGGCCGAGAACGCCGCCGCGCTCTTGCTCGATTCGCTTGGCAGCCTCTTTGAGTCCGGCCGAAGCGCGTTTGAGTGCCTCCTCGATCCGCTGATAAATCTCGGTGCGAAAGAGACGCGCCAGAATGGCCTCGCGCTCCGACGAGTTGGCGCTCAGCACCTCGCGGAAGCGCCCCTGCGGCAGCACGATGACCTGACGAAATTGATCTTCTGAAAAACCGAGCAAGCCACGGATCTGCTCCGTAACCTTGCTCGCCTGCTGCGCGAGCGGTGACCAGGCGCCGTTCTCCCAGATCGCCAATTCGGCCGAAGGCGCCACTTCGGTGGTGCCGTTGCCGCGCAGCCTGGCACGCACCTGGGCGGGGCTGCGCTCCACGCGGTAGCGCCGCTCGCCCAGCGCAAATTCGAGTTCGACCCGTGTCGGCACGGTCGGGTCGGCATGATCGGAGCGCATCGCCTTGGGCTGGCGTTCGCCGCCCGATGTGCTGCCATACAGCGCAAAGCAAATCGCGTCGAGCAAGGTGGTTTTGCCGGCGCCGGTAGGGCCGTGGATCAGGAAGAACGAACGGGAGCCAAGCTGGGCGAAGTCCACGGTTTCGCATCCGGCGAAGGGGCCGAACGCTTGCATGGTGATCTTCAGCGGTTTCATCGTGCCGCCCCTTCCTGCGTGACAACATCGGCCAGGACGGCCTCGAAAGCCGCTTGGCGCGGCGCGTCCAGCGCCTCGTCTGCGACATCGCGCAGAAAGCTGGCAAAGAGATCGACAGGTTCGAGATGGCGCACCGCTTGCCCGCGCCGCGGGCCCTCGCCCGCCTGATTCAGCACCAGGCGTTCTATCGACAGCGTGTTCGGATAGCTCTCTCGCAGGCGAAGCATCGGGTCGAGCAGCGCCCCCTCATCGGTGAGCCGGGCGTGGATATAGTCCGACGCTCGCGGGTCGCTTCGACCAGCCTCGATCAGCGCCTGCAAGCTGCCAGTCAGCACGCGCAAATCGCGCCGCGGGGTAAGCGGATACTCGGTCACCGACACCGCGCCCGCGCCATCGACCTCGACCAACGAAACCGACTTCACATGCTCGACCTCGGACAGCGAGTACTTCATCAGCGAACCCGCGTAGCGCAGCCGCCCTTCGGCCAAGCTCTGGGGCCGGTGCAAATGCCCGAGCGCCACATAGTCGAAGCCCTCGAACACCTCCCCACCCACCGCGCCGCTACCCCCTACCGACAAGGGGCGCTCCGACTCGCTGGCACTGCCGCCCACGACGAACGCATGCGCCACAAGCACGTTCCGCGGCGATCGATCCGCCGCGCACTGGATCTCCCTGAGCTGAAGCTGCATGGCTGCAGCGTGGTCGATCGCGTCATCGATCTGGTGGGCTGCGCGCACCACCGCCGGTTCGGCATAAGGGAGCGCGTGAACGCTCACTTCACCCGCTGCGTCCTGAAACCGTATCCGCACCGGCGCCGTGGTACGGCCGGCCACATGCAGCCCGTTGGCGCTCATGAGGCGGGCACCAAAGCCCAGACGCTCTCCGCTGTCGTGATTGCCAGCAATCACCACCACCGGAATTCGCAGCCCGAGCACCAGCCGCGAGAGCACGTCATCGAGAAGCGCAACCGCGTCGGCCGGCGGCACGGCGCGGTCATAAACATCGCCTGCAAGCAGGACGGCATCCGGCCGTTCGGAGCGCGCCAGATCGATGAACTGTTCGAGCACATGAGCCTGATCTTCGAGCAGGCTGCGGGCATTGAAGATCCGGCCCAGGTGCCAATCGGATGTATGTAGAAATCGCATTTGAATCGAATTGGAAGCAGATGAAGCGAAGTCTAGTGTCGCGTCGGGCGCGCCCGACGATCTGCAAGCTTACAGATGCAAAAACCCCGCCCGCGAAAAGAGCTGCGGGTCAATGATGCACATTGTCACCGAGCCCCTCGATGCGCCAACCTGCCACGCAGAAAAACCTTGGGTGCCCGACGAAGTGCTTTTTGCGGGTCAGGCGAGCCTTGCGGCCGGTTCGCTGGGCAGCGAAGTCAGCGTCGTGTGGCCGTGGGTCATTTCGCCGGCGGTGACGACTTGCCCGCGGCCACCGTGCTTCGCCGCGTAGAGGGCCTGGTCGGCGAGCTCGAGCAGTTCGGTGCCGTCGCCGGCGTCGTCCGGGAACAGCGCCAGGCCGCCCGC
>JAJZLD010000231.1 GCA_021803785.1 Pseudomonadota bacterium
TTAATTCGAAAAATCAAGTGCTGACTGGAAACAGATCCGCCAAACGAGCGGAAGCCGCCATATGATCCGTGCAGGCCTGACTGTCTTGTCGCCTCGGGGCAAGCGTGCGCGATTGTCGGTGTTCATCTGGCACCGGGTTGCTCCGACGCCGGATCCGATGTTCCCGGGCGAACTGCATGCTGAGCGCTTTGCGCGCACGCTGGGCTGGATCAAGCGCTGGTTCAATGTGCTGCCCTTGGACGAGGCGGTACGGCGCCTGAGCGACGGCGCCTTACCGGCTCGCGCTGCCGCCATTACCTTCGATGACGGCTATGCAGACAACCTGACTGTCGCCGCGCCGATCTTGCATGCGGCCGGCTTGCATGCCACTTTCTTCGTTGCCACCGGCTATCTCGATGGTGGGCGCATGTGGAACGACGGTTTGATCGAAGCGGTGCGCCGTTCGCCACTCGATGTGCTCGACACCCCGCAGTGGGGCCGCTTCTCCCTGGCTGACTGGCGAGGGCGGGAAGCGGCTGCGTTGCGCTTGATTGACCAGATCAAGTACCTCGAACCCGCTGAACGGGAACAGGCTGTCGTTGACGTGGCGCGCGCCGCTCACACGACGCTGCCCACTGATCTGATGATGAGCAGTGCTCAGGTCGTTCAGCTACACCGCCTTGGTTTCTCAATCGGCGCGCATACGGTGAGCCACCCGATCCTGGCGAAGATCTCGCTGCCGCGTGCGAGGGAGGAGATTGGAGGCGGGCGTGACGCGTTGGAGCGGCTGATCGGCGCACGCGTGCCATTGTTTGCCTATCCGAACGGTAAGCCGGGGCGCGACTACCGGCCCGAGCACGTCGCGCTCGTGCGCGAACTCGGCTTCGATGCAGCGGTGTCGACGGCCTGGGGGGCTTCCGCTTCCGGTGACGATATCTTCCAGCTGCGCCGGTTCACGCCTTGGGACGCGGGGCGACTTCGTTTCGGGATCCGGATGGCACAGAACCTCGCGCAACCTTTGCGCGAGGCACTCGTATAACGGGTTAGAAACGGGTGCCCGGCGCGTTGGCGCGCAGCCACTGCTCAAGCATCATGCCGATCCACACCATCTCACCGTAATAGCCGGGATGGGCGGGCAACAGCTCACCGAAGAGCGCATCGACGAAGCCCCGCTGCAGGATGCCGCGGTCGACTAGCCCATGCACCGAATCGCGTGAGAGCGCGCGCAAGGCGGGGTCCGACAAGGCCCAGTGCCCAAAGGGGAGGCCGAAGCCGTGCTTCTTCTTCGTCAGAATTTCGTCGGGCAGGAAGCTCCGCAGTGCGTCCTTGAAGAACCAGCGGAGCTTGAAGCCCTTGAGTTTCATCGCATCAGGCAGGGTCAAGGCGATTGCGATCAGGTCCTCGTTCAGCAGAGGGAAGCCAACATCAAGCCCTGCCAATGAGGTCGTTCCGATCACCTTCGGCAAGTCATTGTCGGCGAGGGTGAAACGCCAGTCGAACCCGAGCTCGTGATCGAGCACGGTGTCGGCACGCACGCCATCCCAGACGCGCCGACGCAATTGCAGCGGCGCCTCGGCGTCAGTCAGGGCGCGGAATTGTGGGCCGAGCACCGAATCCTGCCCGAGACGTTGCAACAGGTTGTATTGCTCCGTTCGTTCGAGCGGCGACATACGTGCCTGCTCGACATAGCTGCAGGCCTTGCTGACGCCGGGAATGCGGCGCGCCCATCCGGCGCCCGCAATCGGTTCGATCAGACTGCTGCGTATCGCGGCGGGAATCGCCTGGTAGAGTTCAAAAACCTTTTGCTTCGCGTAACGCGCATTGCCGCCAAAGAGTTCGTCGCCGCCGTCGCCCGCGAGCAGCTTGTCGTAACCGTCGGCACGTGCCATCAGTCCGAGACAGTAGGCGGGCAACGCCGACGAATTTCCGAACGGCTGGTCGTAGCTCGCTGCGACGGTAGGGATATGGCTGACGAGATCCTGTGCCGTGATGTAGTACGCGCGGTGGTCGACGCCGTAAGCCTTGGCCGCAATCCGCGCGTACTCCATTTCGTCGTAGCCCGCGGTGTCGAAACCGATCGAGTAGCCCCGTGGTTGCTCACCGGACACATCACGCAGCATGCCGATCACGGTTGAGCTATCCGTTCCGCCAGAAAGGAAGGCTGCGATGCGTCCGCAGCCCGATGATTCGCGTTCCACGGCCCCACGGATCGCGCCGACGAACTGCGCCTTGAGCGCATCGAGATCGCTGACTGGCGTCTGCGTAAAGCGCGGTTGCCACCATTGCGTATCGCGAAGCCCGCCGCTGTCACGGCTGAGCATGTGGCCGGGCTCCAGGCGCGCAACGCCGCGGAATATCGTTCTTGGCGCAGGAATGACGTGGAAATAGAGGTAATCGAAGATCGCCTGCGGATCGATTTCCCTCTGGCTGATCGGGACCGCATCTGCGCGCGACGCTACGGCGATGGCTGAGGCTTCCGCGGCCCAGCAAAGTGGATGGGTGGTGAAGCGATCGTTGAGGCAGCCGAGGCGAGCGCGATCGAGGTCGATCCAAAGCAATGCGAAGCGGCCGCCCAGGTTGTTGGCGAGCCCGACCGGATCGTTCATCAAAGCGTCGAGCAATGCCGACGGACCAGCGCTTGCATAGGCCGAAGCGAGAGCGGGGTCTTGTAACGTGGGCCGGCCGATTTGCACCATGAGTTGCCGGCTCGACCCGCCAAAATGAATATCAGGCCCCGCAGCTTGAAGCTGGAGACCAGGCAACACGATATCTATCGCTTCGCCTAACGCGGCGGGCAGGTCGCGACTGGAGTCGATCTGAGCAGGATCGAAACGGCAGACCAGCCGGTTGAGGCGGGCCGTCATACCAGCACCTCAAGCGGCTGCGGGTGAGACAGAAAGTCGCGCGGGCTGGCCGTGAAGCCGTAGGCACCGGACTGGAACACGACTACCAGATCGCCCTCTTGCGCTGGCGGAAGGTCCATTTTGTCCGCCAGCAAGTCCAGCGGTGTGCAGAGCGGGCCAACGACCGATACATTTTCAGTTTCGCCCGCACCCATGCGGTTTCCGATCGCAACCGGGTAGTTCTTGCGGATGACTTGGCCGAAGTTGCCTGATGCGGCCAGGTGGTGATGCATGCCGCCATCGGTAACGAGGTAGACATGGCCGCGCGACTGCTTGCGTTCGACTACGCGTGCGACGTACACGCCGGCTTCCCCGACGAGGTAGCGCCCGAGTTCGATGACAAGGCGTGCCCCTGGCGCCTTGGCGGCCGCTTCATGCTGAAGTTGTGCGAGGTTGTCGGCGACGGGCGCCAGGTTCAGATGGCTCTCGCCCGGGAAGTACGGAATGCCGAACCCGCCGCCGAGATTCAAGCGCTTGACCTCGGAGGGGGCCGACTCGGCGAGGCGCACGCAGAGTTCAAAACTCTTGCGCTGCGCCTCGACGATGGATTCTGCGCGCAAGTTTTGCGACCCGGCATAAAGATGAAAGCCCTCGAACTGCAGACCCAGTTGGCCGATCTCGGTGAGCAGCGCAGGCACGCTCTCGGCATCGACGCCGAACTGCTTTGGCCCGCCGCCCATCTTCATGCCGGAACTCTTGAGTTCAAAGTCCGGATTCACTCGCACTGCGACGCGTGCAACCCAGCCGGTGCGCTCACCGATATCGCTCAGAAGCCGAGCTTCGCGCGCCGACTCGATGTTCAGCAGTACGTTGCTGGCCACTGCCTGCTCCAGCTCTGTGAGGCTTTTGCCTGGCCCGGCGAAGCTGATCTCGCTCGGGTCCATGCCGGTATCGAGTGCTACGCGCAGCTCGCGCCCGGACGCGACGTCAAGTCCATCGACAAGCCGCGCCATGAAGCTCACCAGCGCTGGCATGGGGTTGGCCTTCATCGCATAGTGAAGCTGGATGCCGGCGGGCAGGGTGCTGCGAAGCGTATCGACCCGCGCGGCAAGCAGGCCGCGATCGTACGCATAGAAGGGGGTCTGCCCCACGCGCGCCGCAAGTCGGCTCAACGGTATGCCACCGACCAGCAGCTCACCACCCTCGTGTGGAAACTGGCTCATCTCGACATGGCGCGGCGGGGTTCGCGTTTCGCTCATTTTGTAGCGCCTAGAAAAAAGGTCTGAAATTCGGCGGACAGCGCTTTGCGGTCGATCTTGCCGTTCGGGTTGCGGGGCAGCGCGCCGTCGCGGATCACAATGTGCGCCGGCACTTGCCATGCGGGCAGTCGTGCACGGCATTCGGTTTGCAGCGTCGCTTGATCAAGGGTGCGACCAGCGGGTGCGCACGCGACGAGCACGATGGCCTGGCCCAGCGCCGGATGCTCGACGCCAAACGCTGCGCACTCGCCGACCAGTTGTGTGCCGTAGATGACTTCTTCTACTTCGGTCGGGCTGACGCGGTAGCCCGAGGTCTTGATCATCTCGTCGCGGCGACCAATGAAGTACAAAAAGCCCTCTTCGTCCATTCGGACGGTGTCGCCCGAAAATACGGCGATCTCAGGTAGCACGATGCCACTCTCACGCCCGGCAAGGCCTGACGGCAATGGCCGGAAGCGTTCGGCTGTCTTCTCGGCGTCATTCCAGTAACCCATCGCGACCAGCGCGCCGCGTTGGACCAGTTCCCCGGGTTCGTTCGGTGCGCACGGAGTGCCGTCTTCTCGTAGCACCATGACCTCGGAGTTGGGAATCGACTTGCCGATCGAGTCCGGGCGGCGGTCAACCTCCTCTGGCGGCAGGTAGGTGGCGCGGAAGGCTTCGGTCAGGCCGTACATCAGGAAGGGCTTGGCCTGCGGCACGCGCTGGCGCAGCGCTTTGAGCGTTTCGAGCGGCATGCGCCCACCTGTGTTGGCGAAATAGCGCAAATGGCGTCGGATCGCGTCTGGCCATTCGACCTGCGTGAGCTGAATCCAGAGCGGAGGAACCGCTGTCAGCCCGGTAACCTGCTCGCGTTCCATTGCCTTGATGACATCGCGTGGGAGCAGGTAGTTGAGGAGCACCACGCGCGCCCCTACCGCAAAGCCGGTGGTCAGTTGCGAGAAGCCTGCATCGAAGGAGAGCGGAAGTGCCGCCAGCAGTGTGTCGTCTGCCGTGTTCTGCAGGTAGCTTGCAACGCTCTTCGCGCCAGCGACCATGTTCCGGTGCGATAGCACGACACCCTTGGGGCGCCCTGTGCTGCCCGAGGTGTAGAGAATCGCCGCCATGTCGCTGTCGATGACGCGATGCGGCGTTCGGGCTGCTGAATTTGTCAAAGCCTCCCAAATCGTCACCGGTTGAGGCGAGGCAAGCGTTGGTGAGGTGCTGATAGAAACCAGATGACGCAGGTCGTGACAGTCGGACAAGACCGAGTCGAGCAAGGCCAGGCGTGTTGCCGGTG
>JAJZLD010000232.1 GCA_021803785.1 Pseudomonadota bacterium
AATGCCTAGCCCGGCAAAGAGGTCGCGCAGCGGGCGTGCCCGCCCGCGTCGTAGCCGGATACCAAGGCGGCGAAATCAATCCGATTGACGGCACCTTGGTCGTTCGACAATCCGACGCCCACGCATGGTCGGAGGTATGGCTCGATGGGCGGGGCTGGGTCCGTGTGGACCCAACCGCCGCTGCGGCCCCGAGGCGCATTGACGGCGGACTGACTGCGTCCCTGCCCGCCAGCGACCCGATTCCCGGCTTGGTGCGTATCGAGTCGCAATGGTTGCGTACGCTGCGCAACCGCGCCGAGGCGCTGTCGCACACATGGAACACGTGGATTCTCGGCTATACCGCCCAACGGCAGCGCGACCTCTTTGCCGGGCTAGGCATTGATGCCGACTGGCGCAACCTGACGCTGGGGCTCGTCGCAAGCGGCGCCCTCTGGCAAGCGGCGGTCTGGATCGGCATGTTCCTCAGCCGACGCCGCCTGACGCCAGCCGAACGTGCGTGGCAACTGCTGCTACGCAAGCTCGCGCAACAAGGACTCGTGCCGGCAATCAGCGAAGGACCGATTGCCTTCGCGGCACGTGCAGGTACCATCCAACCCGAATGGCAAGCTGCGCTCACCGATTTCGCAGCGCGCTACGCTCGCCTCATCTACGGCCCAACAGCATCGGCGGAAGACGCCGAGGCGCTCAGAATCGCAATCACCGAATGGCTCGCACGCACCTTCTGAAACACATCACCATCGCCCTTGCCATCACGCTCGGCGCACATTCGCTCGCACACGGCGCCTCGGCACCTGAGCCACAACCCTACGGCGAACGCGACGAGGTCAAAGCCTTCGCACACGAACTCGCGCAGAAGGAATCGCTGAACGAGACTCAGGTGCTCGCCACCCTCGCCGAAGCACGCTACCTACCCGCGGTGATCAAGGCCATCCTTCCGCCTGCGAGCCCGAGCGTGAAATCCTGGGTACGCTACCGGGCCCGTTATCTCGACCGCACGCGCATCGCCGCCGGTACCGCATTCTGGCGCGAGCACGCCGCGACCCTTGCGCGCGCCGAGGCAGAGTTCGGCGTGCCGGCCGACATCATCGTCGGCATCATTGGCGTCGAAACCATCTACGGCCGCAATCAGGGCAACTTCCAGACGCTCTCCGCGCTCGCCACGCTCGCCTTCGACTACCCACCGCGAGCGGAGCTCTTCCGGCGCGAGTTGGGGGAGCTGTTGCTGCTGGCGCGCGACACCTCAATGCCGGTCACCAGCTACAAAGGGTCCTACGCAGGCGCGCTTGGTCTGCCGCAATTCCTTCCGAGCAGCATCCGACGCTACGCGGTCGACTACGACGGAGATGGCAAGGTATCGCTCGACACGAGCGCCGACGACGCCATCGGCAGTGTTGCGAGCTTCCTGAGTCAGCATGGATGGGAACGCGGCGGCGCCATCGCAGTACCAGCCCGTGTGACGGATCCGCAACGCGCGGCCGCTTTGGTAGAGGCAGGCATCGCACCCAGCTTTCGCAAGCAGGACTTCGAACGCCTTGGGGTTGCGGCCGATACACCTGCGGCCGAGGACAAGCCCGCGGCCTTGATCGATCTCGTTTCGCCCGAGGCGGCAACTGAATACTGGTTGGGGTATCAGAACTTCTACGTGATCACGCGTTATAACCGCAGCAGCTTCTACGCAATGGCGGTCTTCCATCTGGCCACGGCGATTCGGCTGGAGCGGGAGCGCGGCGCGTAACCGTACAAACAGCGTATGGCGAACTCAGAGCAGAACGTCGCGGGAGACTCCGCGACGTTTGAGGATCCGCCGCAGTTGCGCAAGCGCCTCAAGCTGGATCTGACGCACCCGCTCACGCGTCAAGCCAAGTTGCAGTGCGAGCTCTTCCAGCGTCTGTACATCGCAGTCGTCGAGTCCATAGCGACGCTGGATCACCATGCGCTGCTTCTCCGATAGCTGGCCGATCCACTGACGAACCAATTCTTCGATCTCGGCGTTCTGCAGCGTGGATTCCGGCCCGTCTGAGGCTTCGTCGGCAAGCGATTCGCCGATTGACAGGTTGGGGTCGATATCAAGCGGTGCATCGAGCGAGGCCGTGTGCTCGTTGAGCGCCAGAATCGCCCGCACATCGTCGACCGGCCGCTCGAGGCGCTTGGCCACGTCCTCGATGGTTGCGCCACCATGGCTCGATTCCATCGAACGCTGCGCGCGCAAGACCTGGTTCAGCTCCTTCACCACGTGAACCGGCAGGCGGATCGTGCGCGACTGGTTCATGATCGCGCGCTCGATGTTCTGCCGGATCCACCAGGTTGCATAAGTGGAAAATCGAAAGCCGCGCTCCGGATCGAACTTCTCCAATGCGTGAATCAAACCCAGATTGCCCTCTTCGACCAAATCGAGGAGCGGGATTCCGCGGTTGAGGTAGTGCTTGGCGATATTCACAACCAGACGCAGGTTGTGCTCGATCATCTTCTGCCGTGCAGAGAAGTCGCCGAGTCGCACACGGCGCGCCAAGGCCACTTCTTCGTCGGCGGTGAGCAGCGGATTCGCGCCGATCTCGTTGAGGTAGATCTGCGTGACGTCGTTGAGGAATTCGTTCTCGGGCGGCGCCTGAACAGGCTCCGCGCCGAACGCTTCGATCTCTGGTGGGAGATCCGGTTCCTTTTCGTCTTCGTCGTCGAAAAAGGTTGCCGGATCGTACATATCCCACCCTTAGCGTTTAGGAAGGTACTTCAGAGGATCAACGGGTTTGCCTTGACGCCGAATCTCGAAGTGCAGCTTGGCGCGATCCGCATCACTGTCACCCAACGCCGCGATCTCCTGCCCCTTTTTCACTGACTGCCCTTCTTTCACCAGAATTTTCTGGTTGTGGGCATAGGCACTGAGGAAGGTCGCGTTGTGCTTGATGATGACGAGATTTCCATAGCCACGCAAGCCGGCACCGACATAAACAACTTTGCCCGCCGCTGCGGCGACCACAGGCTCACCAATCTGACCGCCAATATCGACGCCCTTGTTGGTCGACTCATTAAAACCGTTAACGACCTTTCCGGCTGCCGGCCAAACCCAGTCGAACTCCTCGTCCGCCGAAGGCCTTGTCTCATCCTTCTTGGGATCTTCCTTCTTCGTCGCGTCTGCCGCGGGCTTCACGTCAGCAACCGGCGCCGCAGCAAGCGGCTTAACGCCGGCACGCGATGCCTCGTCGGCCTTCACCGCAGCTGCAAACACCTGATCCGAGTAGGCGACCTTTCCACCCTTTGGATCGCGCCGCAATAATGCGTCCACCTTGCCCGACGGAGGCGCCGCGGTTGTCTTCGGCTCCAATGGCTTGGATTCTATCGCCGGAGAGACAACAGGCTTCGCGGCGATGCCGTCGGCCGGCTTCACTCGAAGTTCCTGCCCGACAAGAATCAGGTTCGGATTCTCGATCGCGTTCCAATTGGCAATGTCACGCCAGTCCTGACCGTGCTCCAAAGCGATGCTGATCAGCGTGTCGCCACGCTTAACAATGTAGTAACCCGGCCTTGCAACAGCGGGTGCAGCATCCTGCGCAGGTGAGCCGACAACGGGGCGCGACGGCGCCGTGCGGTCTTCCACCGGCGCACGGCCACTGCTGGTGCAGCCAGCGATTCCAATCAGGCCAATCAAAGCAAAGAGCAACCCGCTACGGGCGACAAACAGTCTCATTCGGTTCCTGCCAACAACGGTACAAATCGAACCGCATCGTAACGCGATTCCTTAAGCCTTCCATCCGCCAAGCGCTCCACCATCAACAAGGTCTGGTCTACGCTGCCCAACGGAAGGATCAATCTCCCAAGTGGAGCCAACTGCTCCAGCAACGGTTTGGGAACACTCGCCGTGCCGGCGGCAACGATGATCGTGTCAAAAGGGGCTGCCTCCGGCAATCCAAGGCCACCATCACCGTATTTCAAGCGCAGATTCGGTAAACGCAGCGGTCGAAGATTGTCTTTCGCACGTTCGATCAGCGTACGGATTCGCTCGATGGCGTACACCTCCTTCGCCATGCAGGACAAAACCGCTGCTTGGTACCCGCAACCAGCCCCCACTTCAAGCGTTTTGCCAAGCTCACGTCCGTGCGCAAGCAACTCGATCATGCGCGCAACAACGTAGGGCTGAGAAATCGTTTGCTGGCAGCCGAGCGGCAGCGCGGTATCTTCGTAAGCGCGACTAGCTAGGGCTTCCTGAACAAACAAATGACGGGGAATTTGATTCATCGCGGCGAGCACGCGTGTGTCCGCAATCCCCTGTTCGCGAAGGCGCTCGATCATCCGTGCGCGGGCCCGCACAGCAGTCACGGCCGAAGCATTCCGCTGATTCATGCGGACAAACGCTCCTGCCACGACGACAAGGCTGAAAACTGTGTCAGATCCACCTGCAGCGGCGTAATCGAAACGAAACCGTTTGCGACAGCATGGAAATCAGTGCCTTCGCCCGCATCCTGAGCTGCACCAACAGCACCGACCCAGTAGATGGTCTCGCCGCGAGGATTGACTGACCGCACAACCGGCTCCGCCATGTGGCGCTTGCCCAGGCGAGTGATCCTGCGCCCCTTCAATGCCGACGAGGGCAGATCAGGAACATTTACATTAAGCAGATAGGGAGTGCCGGATGCATCGTCAGCGCAGGCACGTACAACGTCGGCAGCAACAGCCGCTGCGGTAATGAAATGATTTAGTTCGCGCCCGACGAGCGATACGGCAATTGACGGTATCCCCAGCAGGTAACCTTCCATTGCGGCAGCAACCGTGCCCGAGTAAATCGTATCGTCGCCCATGTTGGCACCGTGATTGATGCCAGATACCACCAGATCAGGGCGAAAGCCAAGAAATCCGGTGACAGCAAGATGCACACAATCGGTCGGCGTACCATTCACGAAATGGAAGCCACTTGAAGCACGCCGCACAGCAAGGGGGCGATCTAGTGTCAGGGAATGACTCGCTCCGCTGCGATCACGCTCGGGCGCTACAACGAAGACCTCTGCGAATCCAGACAAGACTTCTGCCAAAGCGGCAATGCCTGGCGCAAAGTAGCCGTCGTCGTTACTGAGGAGGATTCGCATGGACCGAGCGCTCTAAGGTATCGAGTAAAGCCGAAGGACGCCGGAGGGGAAGAATTTGGTCGGGGCGGCGGGATTCGAACTCGCGACCCCTTGCACCCCATGCAAGTGCGCTACCAGGCTGCGCTACGCCCCGACACGGCAAACATTATAGCAGGATTCAAAACTCCTGCTGAATTTATTTAACTCCGCAGTAACGAAAGCACTTCTTCCAGCTCGCCGCGGATTGCCCCGAACAACGCTTCTTCGCGTTCGCTCTGCGCGCATGCAGCGCACTCGCGT
>JAJZLD010000233.1 GCA_021803785.1 Pseudomonadota bacterium
CTGGTTCCCATGGAAACAACTGGGCGATGGCAGACAGTGCGAAGCCATTAAACGCGACACCCCAGAAGCCAGAGCGCGGGTCAAGCTGGCGCAGATTCGTTTCAACCTGGACGCCCCGCACACCGCGAGAGGCAAGCCACGGTACCGCCGACGCAAGGAATTGCTCGTACGCCGGCCGGTCGTCGCGGGTACTCAGGTAGCCGAGGACCAAACCAAACACAATGAAGGCATGGTCGATCCGGCCGGGGGGTCGACCGGAAGCAGGCTGTGATTGCGCAACAGGGTGAATGTCGCATCAACACCGCCGGAGAAGAAGCTCCCAGTCGCTCGCCCGGGCGGCGCAACGCATGCCTCGACGGCACATTCTAGCGTCGGCAAGGTCCACGCAGCCGACATGTCCCGGCACCAATGCTTGATGATCGCGAGTGCCGACGGAATGCCTTCAACGAGGCCAGGGTCGCGGGGCAAGGTGCTCGCGATGCGCGTTTCACCGGCGGCCATCGCGAGCACCGCTGCCGCCAGCACGAAGGGCGCAGCGTGAAGACGCAGCGGCAATCCGGTGCTCGGCACTCGATACTCGATCCGCTGCAGCGCACGACTCACCGACTCCCACTCCACCAACTCGGACAGGCATTGCCAGCCCTCGACATGGTTAAGTTCATACTCGCTGATGCGCATCTTCATTTGCCCCGTTCGAGCCGAGAGTTCGGCGTGCTGTCGACGATCGACGCCACGTTGCGGTCGCATGCTGCGTCATGCGGCTTAACTCTGGGTGACTCCAAGACCGCGCAAAAAACAAAAAACCCGGCACGAAGCCGGGTTTTTCAGTGACCAGCGCGAAGTCAGGCTGCCAGCGCATCGCTGACGATCTGCTGCGCTTCTTTCACGATCAGCTGCAGGTGTTCAGCGCTGACGAAGCTCTCGGCATAGACCTTGTAGATGTCTTCGGTGCCCGAGGGGCGTGCGGCGAACCAGCCGTTGGCGGTGGTGACCTTCAGGCCGCCGATCGGCGCACCATTGCCCGGTGCCTTGGTGAGCTTCGCGGTGATGGCGTCGCCCGCCAGCGTCGCAGCAGTCACGCGCTCGCCGGTGAGGCCCTTGAAGGCCGCCTTCTGGGCCGGTGTAGCGGCAGCATCGATACGGGTGTAGAACGGCGCGCCGTACTTGGCGGCTAGTTCCTGATAATGCACGCCCGGGTCCTTGCCGGTAACGGCGGTGATTTCCGCCGCCAGCAGGCCAAGGATGATGCCGTCCTTGTCGGTGGTCCACACCGAACCGTCGCGGCGCAGGAAGGATGCGCCCGCGCTCTCTTCCCCACCGAAGCAGAAGCTGCCGTCGAGCAAGCCACCCGAGAACCACTTGAAGCCGACCGGCACTTCGAGGAACCTGCGGCCAAGACCGTTCATGACGCGGTCGATCAGCGCGCTGGAGACGAGCGTCTTGCCGACTGCTGCGCTGGCCGGCCACTGCGGGCGGTGCGTCAGCAGGTAGTTGATCGCCACGGCCAGGTAGTGATTCGGATTCATCAGGCCGACGGACGGCGTGACGATGCCGTGGCGGTCGACGTCGGCGTCGTTGCCCCAAGCGATGTCGAACTTGTCCTTCAGCGCGACGAGGCTCGCCATCGCGTAGGGGCTGGAGCAGTCCATGCGGATCTTGCCGTCATGGTCCACGGTCATGAACGAGAAGGCCGGGTCGACCGCCGGGTTCACGATCTCGATGTTCAGCCCGTAGGTGTCAGCGATCGGCTTCCAGTACGCCACGGCTGCGCCACCGAGCGGGTGCACACCAATCTTGAGGTTCGCCTTGCGGATCGCGTCGAAGTCGATGACCGCGCCCAGATCCTTCACGTAAGGCATCACGAAGTCTTCGGCCTTCGTGGTCGCGGCGGCCAGTGCCTCGGCGTAAGGCACGCGCTTCACGCCCTTGTTGCCTTCGGCCATCAGCGCGTTCGCGCGCGCCTCGACCCAGCCAGTGATGTCGGTATCAGCCGGGCCGCCGTGCGGCGGGTTGTACTTGATGCCACCATCGCCCGGCGGGTTGTGCGACGGCGTGATGACGATGCCGTCGGCACGCGGGCCGGCGTTGTCGCGGTTGTACACGAGAATCGCACGCGAGATCACCGGCGTCGGCGTGAAGCCATCGTCGGCCTGGATATGGGTTTCCACACCATTTGCGGCCAGCACTTCAAGCGCGCTGATCTGCGCGGGGCCGGACAGCGCATGCGTATCCTTGCCCAGGTACAGCGGGCCAGTGATGCCCGCCTGCGCGCGGTACTCGCAAACGGCTTGCGTGATCGCGAGGATATGCGCTTCGTTAAAGCTGCCGGCAAACGCATTGCCGCGATGACCGCTGGTACCGAAGGCCACGCGCTGCGTTGGGTTGTTCACATCCGGCGTGATCGCCGTATAGGCAGCCAGCAACGCGGGGATGTCAGTCAGGACGTCTTTGGGCGCCGGTTGACCGGCCAGGGGGTGTGCCATCTTCTTATCCTCGGGGAATGCAGGTGAAAACCTATCAAGTTTGCCGCAGATCGGGTGACAACGTCTTGACCTGAACGAACAGCCATTGCCGCAAACGGCAAGTCCGGTCAAGCATGCGCGTTTCAAGTCGCCATTGCCATATCACATGATCGCGCGCCTCCTTATCGAAGCGCTCGGTCGCCAAGAGCCGGCAAGGAAATCGCCATGAAAATCGTGTCCATCGGAGACGACAGTGTCGGCGCACCGCTCTCCGACCATCTGAAGCGCCTCAACCATGACCTCACACTGGCCGCAAAGAACCCCACTTCGGACAACGCGCGCAAGGCACCCGAACGCAGTCCGGCGATGAAGTTCAGCCGAGCAGCTCGAAGCGGTATCAGCAGCGGAGGAGGCCTCCATCGCTACGCGGTTCAGATATCGGCCGGGTGTAGCTGGCGCCAGGCACCCGCGTCGAACGACATCTCAACGACGCCGATTGATGCGGGCGTTCAACGGCGCCCCGGCGCCTTGAGTACCCCTGTCGCCAGTGCGGTGCCCAGCACGACGACGGCGCCACCAGCGAGCATGCCGGCCTTGATCGCTTCGCCAAGGAATACACTGCCCCACAACACGCCGAAGAGCGGGATCAGGAAGGTCACGGTGACCGTCCGCGATGCGCCCACGTGCGTGACCAGCCGGAAGAACAACAAATAGGCGAGCGCGGTACAGCCGACACCGAGCGCCACGACGGCCAGCCAAGCCAAACCGCCCGGCATCTGCGCCGGCCAGAACCAGTAAGCCAGCGGCGCCAGCACAATGGCGGAAATGATCTGCGAACCGGCGGCATTCACCAGCGCCGGCACGCCGCCGAGTTGCCGCTTCGTCAGGTTTGCCGCGAAACCGTACGAAAACGTGGCGACCAGCATCGCAACAATCGCCCAACCCGAACCGCCGGGTTTGAAGTCCGCCTTGTCCGCCGCGAGCATCAATACGCCCGCGAACCCCAGCGCCAGCCCCAGCATGCGTGAGGCGCCCAGCCGGTCACCCAGCCAAAGCGCCCCGATCAGTGCGGCAAAGATCGGCACGGTGGCGTTCAGAATGGAAGCCAGCCCCGCGGTGATCGACAAGGTCGCCCAGGCGATCAGCACGAACGGCAACGCGGAGTTAAAAACGCCCATCACCGCGATCGCGCCTGCATGCTCTCGCAAGACGGCCCCTTGGCCTCGCAGCAACAACAAAGGCGCAAGGCAGAGCGACGCAATCGCCACGCGCAGCCAGATCAGGGCCGCTGGGCCAAAGGCCGGGGCCGCGTAACGCATGAACAGAAACGAGCCGCCCCAGAGTGCGGCCAGCAGAACGAGTTCGAACAAGTGTTGGGGTTTCACTGCAGTGCGCTTTCCCGGGTCGCCTCGTGAGCGCCCGCTTTTTGAGTGTATTGAATCAATTCAACGCGGTCGTCAGGCCGCCATTGCGCAAGGCGTGCCTTCAGCTTCGAAAGCAAGCAAGGCCTGTTTGCGCGGCAGACCACCGGCGTAGCCGGTCAGCGCCCCGCCACAGCCGACAAGGCGATGGCACGGCACGATGATGGTCAGCGGATTGCGGCCAGTGGCTGCCCCCACGGCGCGTGCCGCCGAGGGTTTGCCAAGCGCCTGCGCCACGCTGCCGTAGTTGCGGGTTGCGCCAAACGGAACACGGGCAATCTCATGCCACACGGCTTTCTGGAAATCCGTACCGCGAGGCGCCAGCGGCAGATCGAAATCCCGGCGCCGACCGGCAAACCATTCGTCCAATTGCGCCGCAGCATCACACAGCAGACTCGCCGTCGCGTCCTCACGCCAGTCTGGCTGGACGCCATCGAAATGGGCTTGCCCGACGAGCCAGGCACCGGCCAGGCCGGCAGGCCCGCCCGCCAGGATCATGGCTCCGATGGGCGTGGCGTGCGACATCCAGATCATGCTCATGGGTTTTCCCTTTCCGCAGGCGCGGGTTCCGACAAGCGCCGCCAAAGATGCAAGGTTGCGTAGCCGCGCCACGGGCGCCAGTCCTCGGCTGCGGCATCCGCTTCGCGCGCGCTGGCGACACCGAGCGACTTGATCAACGCAACGTCGCCGCTCGGCCATGCATCAGGCCAACCGAGCGCGCGCAGCGCGATGTATTGCGCCGTCCAGCGACCGATACCCGGCAAGGCTTCAAGCTTGGCCAGCGTTGCCGCCACATCGGCGGCCGGCCCAAGATCAAGCCGGCCGCTGGCGATTTCATTCGCCAGCGCGAGTATCGCGTGCGTCCGCTGACGCACGATGCCGAGGGACGCGATTTCCGCCACGCTCGCTTGCGCAATCCGCTGCGGCGCCGGGAATACGCGCCGGATGCCGGCAAATGGCGTAGCCACCTCATCGCCGAACGCTGCGACAAAGCGGCCCGCGATGGTGTGCGCCGCCTTCACCGTGACTTGCTGGCCCAGCACGGCCCGCACCGACATCTCGAACCCATCGAAAGCCCCGGGCACCCGCAAGCCGGGCGCATCGGCGGCCAGCGCCCCAAGCACGCGGGCAACCGCATCCGGCTCGCAAGCCAGGTCACACAGACGGCGCACGCCTGCCAGCACTGCCGGCAACACACGCACCAGGCTGGGGGAAACCGTGGCCGCAACGGCATTGCGGCCGTCAGCCAGAGTCAGCGATAACCATCCGACGTGAACGATGCCGCCTTGTTCGATGCGGACACTGCGACGGTAGATGCCGTCCGCAACCTCCTCGACCCCAGCAACACAGCGGCCGGCGAGAAAGCCCAACAGCCTGGGCCAATCAAACGGGGGACGGAACGCCAGTTCAAAGCGCAGGCCTTCACCGGACACCGGCGCCCCACCACCCGTT
>JAJZLD010000234.1 GCA_021803785.1 Pseudomonadota bacterium
CAAGCGTTACGCACTGCTGCCCGAAGCCGTTGCCGACCAAGCAACCAAACCGCAACGCGAAGGTGGAGAACGCGGCCGTCGCGATGAAAACCGTGGCGAACGCGCGGAGAAGCCTGAGGGCCAGACGCAGGAGCGCCGCGAACGCCAGCCACGTGAACCGCGTCAGCCGCGTCAGCCGAAGCCGGCGCCAACTGAAACCGATATCGCGACCGTGATCGACACCGGCGCCATCGAAGGTGCCAGCGCCGCCCCCGAGATCGCACCACAAACGGATGAAGGCGAAGGCACCAGCCGCCGCCGCAACCGCCGCGGCCGCCGCGGCGGCGAACGCCGTAACAACGAAGCTGCGGCGCCGGAGCAAGGCGATAGCGCGAACCGCCCGGTCGAGATCATGTTTTATCCGACACCTGAGGCCGCCGCAGCTGCTGCGGAAGCACAAGCCACGGCCGACGCTGCGCGCCGTGCGGAAGCCACAGCCCGCCGAGCCGAACGTGACGCAGAGCGCCAAGCCCAGCGCGAACGTCGCCAACGCCCGGCTCCGGTGGAAATCATGTTCTACCCGACGCCAGAAGCGGCCGCCGCTGCAGCGGAAGAGGCCGCGACAACCGAATCACCTGCCAGCAGTGCGCCGGTGGTCGAGCCTGTCGTCGCGCCAACCTCCACAGCAAGCGAGACCGTTGCGACCACCTCAGCCGTTGAGGCAATCGCGAACGCGCCGGCCCCTGACTCGGCCGAAGCGGCACCCGTCGCTCCGGTTGCGCAGGCCGAGCTTGCTCAAGAGGAGCCTCTGCCCGTTCGCGTGGCCGCGGCACGCACCCAGGCTCAACTGCCGTTCGACCTGAGCGAGGTGCTAAAGAGCGATGATCTCATCATGATCGAAACGCGCAGTGACGCACCCGCAACACCTGCCGCCGCACCGGCAAGCACGAACGAAGCGCCCGTGCGTCGCCGTCGCCAGCGGCCGGCCCGCCCGGTGATCGCCGACGAGCCGCTCGAGCAAATCGAAACCCGCAACAAGTAATCCAACGCGGGCCGCAAAAACAAAACGCCCCGCTGACCGAAGGTCAGCGGGGCGTTTTTTGACGTCGGCACCGCAGCCCAGGGCGGCGACGCACCTAAACTTTGCCCGCCTTGATGGCCGCCAACATAGCCACCACACCGTCTTCGCACAGATCGAGCACATGCTCGAAACCCGCATCGCCACCGTAGTAGGGGTCGGGCACATCAAGCCCCACGCCGTCGGCGATGAAATCTCGGAACAAGTGTAGCTTGCCCGTATGCTCCGGCGGACAGAGTCGTTTCATATGGGCGAGATGGCCGCGATCCATCGCAACCAGCAAATCGAATACCTCAAAATCGGCCGCCACCAGCTTGCGCGCACGCAATTTACTTAGCTCGTAGCCACGCCGTTTGGCCGCGCGTTGCGAACGCGGATCAGGCGCCTCGCCGGCATGCATACCCTGAATTCCCGCCGAGTCCACTTCGACGTCGACACCCGATGCCGCGATCATGGCCCTCGCCACCCCCTCTGCGGTGGGGGAGCGGCAGATGTTTCCAGTACAGACGAACAGTACGCGCTTCATGCTGTGAGTTTTCTCGTTGCTATCTTCGTGTGGCCAGCCGCCACACAAGCGGATCGAAGCCGAGAGTGAGTCAGGGTGTGCCGTGCTGATCGGCACCAAATGCGCGCTGGCGCAGCCGGAACAGCTCATCTCGCGCAGCGGCCGCCTTCTCGAACTCCAGGTTCCGCGCATGCTCCAGCATCTCTTTCTCCAGTTTCTTGATCGCCTTAGCCAGCGCCTTTTCGTCCATCAACGCGTAGTCGGCATCGGCCGCGGCGACCTTGAGGGCCTTACCGGCCTCGGCTTCGTGATAGACACCGTCGATGATGTCCTTGATTCGCTTGTGCACGGACTTCGGCACGATGCCGTTAGCCTCGTTGTGCGCGATCTGCTTGGCGCGACGGCGCTCCGTTTCGTCCATCGCGGCCCGCATCGAATCGGTGATACGGTCGGCGTAGAGGATCGCTGTGCCATGCAGATGGCGCGCTGCGCGGCCGATCGTCTGGATCAGACTACGCTCGGAGCGCAAGAAGCCTTCCTTGTCTGCGTCGAGGATCGCGACCAGCGAGACCTCAGGAATATCCAGCCCCTCCCGCAGCAGATTGATGCCGATGAGCACATCGAACTCGCCCAGGCGCAGATCGCGGATGATCTCGACCCGCTCGACAGTATCAATGTCGGAGTGCAGGTAGCGCACCCTGATGCCGTTCTCGCCGAGGTAATCGGTCAATTCCTCGGCCAGCCGCTTGGTCAGCACGGTGACGAGCACACGCTCCTCCACCGCGGTGCGCTTGCGGATCTCAGTTAGCAAGTCGTCGACCTGGGTAATCGCAGGCCGGACTTCGATTACCGGGTCGACCAGGCCGGTCGGCCGCACCACCTGCTCCACCACCTGCCCTTGATGCTGCTCTTCATAGGCCGCTGGCGTCGCGGAAACAAAGATCGTCTGCGGCATCAGACGTTCGAATTCCTCGAACTTCAGCGGCCGGTTGTCGACCGCCGAGGGCAGCCGGAAGCCGTAGCTCACCAGGTTTTCCTTGCGCGCCCGGTCACCCTTGAACATGCCGCCCAGTTGCGGAATCGCGACATGCGATTCGTCGATGAACAGCAGTGCATCGCGCGGCAGGTAGTCGATCAGCGTCGGCGGCGGCTCGCCTGGCGCACGACCGGAGAGGTGCCGCGAGTAGTTCTCGATGCCCTTGCAGAAGCCGACCTCAGTCAGCATTTCCAGATCGAAGCGGGTACGCTGCTCGATGCGCTGCGCTTCGACCAACTTGTTCTCACGGACATAGAAGTCGATGCGCTCACGCAACTCCTCCTTGATACTCTCGATCGCCTTGAGCACCGTCGCACGCGGCGTCACGTAGTGGCTGGATGGGAAGACCGTAAAGCGGCCCAGCTTCTGCTTCAGATGCCCGGTCAAGGGGTCGAACAGCGTGATGTGCTCGATCTCATCGTCGAACAGTTCCAGCCGCACCGCCATTTCGGCGTTTTCGGCCGGGAAGATGTCGATCACATCACCGCGCACGCGGAAGGTACCGCGTTTGAAATCCAGGTCCGAACGCGAGTACTGCATACCAACCAAACGCTGCACGATATCGCGTTGCGACATCTTCTCGCCCTCGCGCAGGTGCAGGATCATCGAGTGGTAGTCAACCGGGTCGCCGATACCGTAGATACAAGACACCGTCGCGACGATCACCACATCCCGCCGCTCCAGCAGGCTCTTCGTTGCTGAGAGCCGCATCTGCTCGATGTGCTCATTGATCGCCGAATCCTTCTCGATGAAGAGATCTCGGCTCGGCACATAAGCCTCGGGCTGGTAGTAGTCGTAGTAGGAGACGAAGTACTCGACCGCATTCTCCGGGAAGAATTCGCGGAACTCCGCGTAAAGCTGCGCGGCGAGGGTCTTGTTCGGCGCCAGCACCAGCGCGGGTTTGCCAGTGCGAGCGATGACGTTGGCCATCGTGTAAGTCTTGCCCGAACCGGTAACGCCGAGCAAGGTCTGGTACATGAGCCCGTCCTCGACCCCTTCGGTCAGCTTTGCAATCGCGGTCGGCTGGTCCCCCGCGGGCGGAAACGGCTGATGCAGGCGGAACGGACTTCCAGGAAATTCGACGATCACGAGGGCGCTCCGAAAAACTGGCCGAACCTTGGATTGTATGCTGCATCGCAAGTTCGGCCGCGGCTTGTTTCGGCGAGCCGGCAGAGCGGCGCCCATCCGTTTACAATCCCGCCCCTGAACTGACCCGCCGACACGCCACGAGCGTCGCGGCCCACAACAGGAATCCCAGAGCATGAGACGCGAACTTGCGATCGAATTCACCCGCGTAACCGAAGCCGCCGCCCTCGCCGGCTACAAATGGCTTGGCCGCGGCGACAAGAACAAGGCCGACGGCGCCGCCGTCGAGGCGATGCGCTTCGTGCTGAACCAGATCCAGATCGATGGCGAAATCGTTATCGGCGAGGGCGAGATCGACGAAGCCCCCATGCTCTACATCGGCGAACACGTCGGTCGTGGCGGCGACGGCGTGGATATCGCGGTCGACCCAATCGATGGCACCCGCATGACCGCAATGGGCCAGAACAACGCGGTAGCAGTGCTGGCGGCGGGCGACAAGGGCAGCTTCATGCGCGCGCCGGACATGTACATGGAGAAGCTGATCGTCGGCAACCCGGCCAAGGGCGCGATCGATCTGCACAAGCCGCTCGAAGACAATTTGCGCTCAGTCGCCGCCGCACTTGGCAAGCCACTTAACCGGCTGACCGTGATCACGCTGGCGAAGCCGCGCCATGAGGCCGCGATCAAGGACATGCATGCGCTTGGCTGCAAGGTGTTCGCGATCCCCGACGGCGATGTCGCCGCTTCGGTGATGGCCTGCATGCCGGACAACGAAGTGGACATGCTGTACTGCATCGGCGGCGCGCCAGAAGGCGTTGTCTCTGCCGCAGTCGCCCGCGCGCTCGATGGCGACATGCAGGGCCGCCTGATACCGCGAGATATCGCCAAGGGCGCCACGCCGGAAAACGTGGCGCTGGGCGCCGAGGAGCGCGCACGTTGCGCAAAAATGGGCATCGCTGTCGACACGGTGCTGACGCTCGATGAGATGGCCCGCACCGACAACGTGATCATCGCGGTCACCGGCATCACCAAGGGCGATCTGCTCGAAGGTGTCACCAGTGACGGCACCTTCGCGACCACCGAAACACTGCTGATCCGCGGCAAGTCGCGCACGATCCGCCGTATCCATTCAACGCATTACCTCGCCCGCAAGGACGACGCGATCAAGTCGCTGATCCTCTGACAAGCGACAGCACGTCGGCCACCGACGCCCCAGCCGGTACGGCCATCCGGGCGACAGTCGCATGGCCGCGTGCTAAACTTAAAAGCTTGATTTCCTGCGACTTTCCCCCCGTCTGTCGCCCAAACCTGCAACTGGAGTTCCGATGACTGCCTCGATTTTCGCCGCGGTGGAGATGGCCCCGCGTGACCCGATTCTCGGCCTCAACGAAGCCTTCAACGCTGACACCCGCACCACCAAGGTGAACCTCGGCGTAGGCGTCTACTACGACGACAACGGCAAGATCCCGCTGCTCGGCGCAGTCAAGGCCGCCGAAAAGGCACGCCTGGAAGCTGCCCCGGCGCGCGGCTATCAGCCGATCGAAGGCCCCGCCGCCTACAACAACGCGGTGCAAGCGTTGCTGCTGGGCAAGGATTCGGCACTCATCGCCAACGGACCAAGCCATCT
>JAJZLD010000235.1 GCA_021803785.1 Pseudomonadota bacterium
CTGAGCTACTCCCGCAAATTTTCTGGAGGCGCGGGCCGGAGTCGAACCGACCTACACGGATTTGCAATCCGGTGCATAACCGCTTTGCTACCGCGCCGTGTGCGGATCAACCTGGCGACCCGCAGCTCAACCAAAAAGGAATTCGCTAGACTTCCTTTTATGAATTGGGCTGGAGCGGGAGACGAGTCTCGAACTCGCGACCTCAACCTTGGCAAGGTTGCGCTCTACCAACTGAGCTACTCCCGCGTCGCAGAGAGATGCATTATAGCCTAAAATCTCTCTGCGTCAACTCTTTTCTACTTCAGATAATGCGACAGCGGCGCGCTTGAGGTAGTAGCCCATTGACCACAAGGTCAGAACCGCCGCAACCCAGATAAGTACCGTACCGGTTTGGCGCACATGAAAACCGATCAGCGTGCCATCGTACAACAGGACTGGGATCGCAATCATCTGGGCGGTGGTCTTGAGCTTGCCGATAAAGGACACAGCGACACTGCGCGACGCTCCCACCTGCGCCATCCACTCACGCAGCGCCGAGATCGTAATCTCGCGACCGATGATGACGAAGGCTATCAGCGCATCAACGCGCCCAAGCTCGACCAGCATCACCAAGGCGGCGCCCACCATCAGTTTGTCGGCCACTGGATCGAGAAACGCGCCAAATGCGGAGGTCTGGCCCAACTTGCGCGCCAAGTAGCCGTCGAACCAATCGGTCACGGCCGCCAATACGAACATGACACAGGCCCAGAGATTCTTGTCAGCCAGCCCCAGCCAGCTAGCGGGCAGGTAGAAGACGCCGACAAACAACGGAATCAGGACAATTCGCGCCCAAGTAAGAGTGTTTGGGATATTTGGCTGCATGGATAAGGATTGTGTAGCGGCTCGATATCAGTCGCGTAGCGCATTGTAGATCGCTTCAGCGAGTTTTCGATTTACGCCCGCCACGCGGCACAAATCTTCGACCGTTGCGTTCTTGACGCCAGCAAGGCCGCCGAAGGTTTCAATCAGCTTCTTACGACGAGTCGGCCCGATTCCGGGGATATCGTCCAGTCGCGAGCCGATCCGGGTCTTGGCTCGGCGAGCACGCATGCCCGTGATCGCAAAACGGTGCGCCTCATCACGGACGGTCTGGATCAAATGCAGGCCTGCGTGCTCACCGCCAAGCACCAGCGGCTCTCGCCCATCGGCAAAGACGAGTTGCTCAAGGCCAGCTTTGCGTGCCTCGCCCTTGGCCACACCGAGCATGGCAATGGATTCAAGTCCGAGCTCGACGAGCACCTCGTGCGCGACGCCAACCTGGCCCTTGCCGCCGTCGATAAGAATCAGATCCGGACGAACGCCCTCACCCGCGGCAACCTTGCCATAGCGTCGCGTGAGTGCCTGTCGCATCGCACCGTAGTCATCACCGGGTTCAATACCACTGATATTGAAGCGACGGTACTCGGACTTCTTCATGCCGCCGCCTTCCCACACGACACACGATGCGACAGTTGCTTCACCCATGGTATGGCTGATATCGAAGCACTCGATGCGCTGCGGTGGGTCCTGCAGATCGAGCGCTGTGCGCAACGCCTCCAGCTGATCTGCCACACGGCCCGACTCCCGCAGCCGCACCTCGATTGCCAGACGTGCATTCTGATCCGCCATGTCGGCCCACGCCTTCTCGGCCTCAAAGCGCGGTGCGACAACGCCCATCCGCAGATCCAGCGTCTCATCGATCAGATGGCGAGCCTCATCCAGCGGCGCGCCAACGAGAACTAGGCGCGTCGGCGCGGGGTGTTCCTGGTAGTGCTGCTCAATGAAAGCCAACAGGGCATCGGCTGCGCCGAGCCCCTCCCCGGCGAGCGGGAACTGTGGTCGATCACCGAGATGGCGGCCGCCCCGTACCATCGCGAGGTTCACACAAACTACGCCAGCCACCTCGACAGCCACTACGATATCGACGTCTTCGTCGCGCCCCGAGTCAACAAACTGTTTGTGCAGCACGGTCTGCAAGGCGCGGATCTGGTCGCGAAAGAACGCCGCCTCTTCGTAGGCGAACCGCTCAGCCGCCTGCTGCATCTGCACACCGAGCTGATCGACGATCTCGCCGTGACGCCCTTCGAGGAACAGCGTCGCCATGCGTACATCACGCGCATAATCCTCTGGTGAGACCAGATCGACGCACGGCGCGGTGCAGCGCTTGATCTGGTGCAGCAGGCACGGACGGGAGCGATTGGCGAACACGCTCTCTTCGCAGGTGCGCAGACGGAACATGCGCTGGATCAGCGCGACACTCTCGCGCGCCGCCCAGGAACTGGGGAACGGCCCAAAGTAACGGGAGCCCTTTGCAAAGGCACCACGGTAGTAGGCGATGCGGGGGAAGGCATCGCCGCTGAGCATGATGTAGGGATAGCTCTTGTCGTCGCGGAACAGGATGTTGTAGCGCGGCTTGAGCGATTTGATGAGATTGTTTTCGAGGATCAGCGCCTCGGTCTCGGAGCGCACGACCGTTGTATCGACGCGCTCGATCCGCGTCACCATCAGCGCGATACGCGGACTGGTGTGGTTCTTCTGGAAGTAACTCGATACACGCCGTTTGAGGTTCTTCGCCTTGCCGACGTAGAGCACCTCCTCGTCCGCGCCAATCATGCGATAGACGCCGGGCGCGTCAGGCAGCGTCCGCAGAAATTCGCGTGCGTCGAAACTCACGTCAGACTTGCGACGAGGTTACTGACCGCGCGCTGCGCATCGACATAGCGAGCCTCGACCGCCAGTGCGAACGGATCGATAGCCGTCGCGGGCCGCAAGGCGTCAATGCGTGCCGCACTGCGCGCGGACACCTGTGGTTGCCACTTGGCGAGCAAGGCGTCCGCCAGATCCGGCCGATTGCAGACGAGGACCATGTCGCAGCCCGCCGCATGTGCGGCCGATGCGCGAGCAACGATATCGCCGGCCAGGGTCGCGCCTTCCATCGTCAGATCGTCCGAAAAAATGACGCCATCGAATCCGAGCCGCTCACGCAAGATAGTCTGCAGCCAGTAGCGCGAGAACCCAGCCGGCACCGGGTCGACCTGTTCATACACCACATGGGCTGGCATCACGCCGGCCAATTGACGGCCCAGGCGATGACGGTAGGGCGCGATGTCCTGTTCCCAGATGGCATCGAAGCTGCGTTCGTCGCGAGGCATCGCGACATGAGAGTCCGCTTCGGCCCAACCGTGGCCAGGGAAGTGCTTGCCGACCGCCCCCATGCCCGCATCGCGCAAGCCAGCGACAAGGGCCTGAGCGAGCGACGCGGCAACCGCCGGATCACCTGAGAATGCGCGATCGCCGACCACCGCGCTGCGGCCGTAGTCAAGGTCAAGCACGGGTGTAAAACTCAGATCGACGCCGTGGGCGCGCAACTCTGCGGCCAGCACGTAACCGGTATGGCGTGCGAGTTCGAGGCCACGCACGTGATCGAGCGTCCAGGCTGCCCCCAGTGCGCGCATTGGGGGCAAGCGGGTAAAGCCCCTGCGGAAACGCTGGACGCGACCACCCTCGTGATCGACCGCAATAATCAAGGCCGGCGAACGCAGCGCGTGGATTTCCTGGGTCAACGCGGTGAGTTGCTCGGGCGACTCGAAGTTGCGCGCAAAGAGGATCACCCCACCGACCAGCGGATGCTTGAGGCGTTCGCGCTCAGCGTCGGTCAGTGAATACGCGGCGACATCGCACATTACCGGGCCGAGGGGAATTTGCAGCGGACTCATTGCGCGCTTCCTAAAACTTGGACTTCATTCGGACGGAATTGGCCCCACTACCGCGGTCAAGCATCGCGCTCGATCAGCGCAAATGCGACGACGTTGTCCTTCTCGTCACTGATAGAAAGATGCGCCGCCCATGCTCGCGCCTGCATCGCAGCCCCGAGCGCCGCATCAAAGACGTAAACCGGCTTGCCGAGTTCGTCGTGACCGACTGCAATCGCATGCAGGGTGGCGGGTGCTCGCAAGCCGGTGCCGAAGGCTTTCGCAAAAGCCTCCTTCGCGGCAAAACGCTTGGCGAGAAAGCGAGCGCCGTCTCGCACCACACGAAACTCCAGCAGCTCTTGCGGCGCGAGGATGCGCTCGGCAAACGCCTCGCCGTGTCGATCGAGCGAGGCTCGAACCCGCGCGATCGACACGATGTCGGTCCCGATGCCGGCGATCATGAGGCGGAAAACTCAGCCGTAGAGATGGGGCGAGGCGGCAGATTCGCGCATCAGACGCTTCATCTCACCGACCGCCTCGCGCAAGCCAACGAATACCGCACGGCTCACGATTGCGTGACCGATGTGCAGCTCGCGAATTCCGGGCAGTGCTGCAACCGGCTGAACATTGAAATAGTTCAGCGCATGCCCGGCATTGAAGCGCATTCCATGATCGATGATGGCAGCGCCCGCGGCACGCACCTTATCGATCTCAGCCAAGACGGCCGGACTGCGCGCATCGCGGCCCTTCTTGTGGAAAGCCTCAGCGTACGGGCCTGTGTGGATCTCGCACACCCGCGCGCCAACTCGCGCGGCGGCTTCCACCTGCGCCAGCTCAGCATCGATAAAAACACTAGACTGGATCCCGGCGTCGGCGAGTCGCGAAATGCAATCGCGAATACGCGGCTCGTTGGCGACGATATCAAGACCACCCTCGGTGGTCACCTCTTGGCGCCCCTCCGGAACCAGCATTGCCATCTCGGGCTTGAGACGGCAGGCGATTGCGACCATCTCGTCGGTCGCGGCCATCTCCAGATTCAGCTTGATGTGAGTCAGCTCGCGCAAGCGGCGTACATCCTCGTCCTGAATGTGACGACGGTCTTCGCGCAAATGCACCGTAATTCCGTCAGCGCCGCCCAGGTGAGCTTCCACCGCCCCCCATACCGGGTCCGGCTCATAGGTCCGGCGCGCTTGGCGCAGGGTGGCAATATGGTCAATGTTGACGCCGAGTTCGATCACAGTTCCTGCAACTCCATGAAAATTCGCCGCGATTCCAGCGCACGTGCGCCGACAAGGTGGGCGATGAGCCGCCGCATCAGGCTCTTTGCCTGTGCAAGGGTCTCCGGGTTCGACAAGTCTTCGCGGGCGAGATCCAACAGTACGCGCCCCGAGATGGTCGCCTCATCGTGCTCCGGGTCGGTCGCGAGTACCGGTCCACGCTCGATTATAAAGAGGTAGTCACACTCGGGCTGAACGGCGTCGCCATGCTCGTCCGTATCGAAGGTGGGGGCATAGCCGAGCTCCTGCAGGAGCACCAGCTCGAAAGTGCGCAACGCGACGTCCTGCGGCGCGTTCGCCGCGAGCCGCCGCAGTAGGCTCG
>JAJZLD010000236.1 GCA_021803785.1 Pseudomonadota bacterium
GGTGCAACCCAGACAACGCCCACATTCGACCTACGCGAGTGCTTTGCAAGCCTGATCGCGTGTCGCTGTGTGGCGGCGATCACCCCAACCATGGAGCTACCCACATGATGCCTACCGCTTCAACATCAAGCGTTGCTAGATTCGTACACACGGCCGTCGGTTTAGGCGAGCGGATTCCAGATTCTTTGTTCTGCGCACTTGGGCGATTCTCGATCGCCGCGGTGTTCTGGAAATCGGGGCAAACGAAAGTGGACGGCTTTGCAATCGACCTGATTGACCGAAGCGTCAACTTCGGCTGGCCGCGGCTTTCCGAATCGGTCGTCGCCTTGTTCCGCGACGAATACCGACTGCCCCTTCTGGATCCCGCACTCGCAGCAACCGCAGCGGCGTTTGCCGAGCATCTGTTCCCGATCTTGTTACTGATTGGGCTCGGCACCCGATTCGCTGCAGCGGCGCTCCTCGGCATGACGCTGGTGATCCAACTCTTCGTCTATCCGGATGCCTATCCCACCCACGGCGTTTGGGCGACGGTGCTGCTGCTACTGATCGCCCGCGGTGGCGGCTATTTGTCGCTCGACCATCTGATCTCAACACGTTTGGGTCGCACGCAGTCAATCCCGGAAAGAAATTCCGGCGCCGCTGTGTAAGGAATCCGCCCCTGGTCCGATCACTTCCCATGCACACCTGGTGCAATCGCAGCCGATCCCAATCGGCACCAACCCGCTACAGAGAGGAAACAGCATGATCAACGCAAAATCCGGAATCGCCATTGCAACCGCCGCCGCAGCCCTGTTCGCGTTGGGCGCTGCACCCTTGAACGTCGCAGCGGCCGAGGACATGGGCGTCAAGTGTGTCGGTGGCAACAGCTGCAAAGGTCACTCCGAGTGCAAGACCGCAAAGAACGAATGTAAGGGCCAGAACTCCTGCAAGGGCCAGGGCTGGACCAAGACGAAGACTGCGGCTGAGTGCACCCAGGCCGGCGGCAAGGTCGACAAGTCCTGATGCGAACGCGCCGGCACCCGAGCTATCGCGGTGCCGGCACCGCAGATCAAATACAGAGGGAACGCTCACACAATGAACCATGCGCTGCACGGGTTCGGACTCGGCCTCAGGGTCGAGCACTACCGAGACTTCCTCGAAACGCGGCCCGCCGTCGACTGGCTTGAGGTCATCAGTGAGAACTACATGGTGCCGGGCGGAAAGCCCCTGCACTATCTCGACGCGATACGCCGCGACTATCCGATGGTGATGCACGGCGTGTCGCTCTCGATCGGCTCCACTGACCCGCTCGATCGCGGCTACCTCGCTGCACTCAAGGCCCTCGCAAGCCGTGTGGATCCGGCGTGGATTTCCGACCACCTGTGCTGGACCGGCGTTGACCATCAGAACCTCCACGACCTGCTGCCGATGCCCTACACCGAGGCCGCACTGCGGCATCTGACTGAGCGTATCGACCAGGTACAGGACCACCTTGGCCGCCAGATCTTGCTGGAAAACGTCTCAAGCTACGTCGCGTTTGCGAACGACGAACTGCCTGAGTGGGATTTCCTGTCGGAGTTGGCTCAACGCGCGGACTGTCTGTTGCTGCTTGATGTGAACAACGTATACGTCTCCAGCGTTAACCACGGCTTCGATCCGCGCCGCTTCATTGACCGCCTGCCGGGCGATCGGGTGCGTCAGATCCATCTGGCGGGCCACGAAGATCATGGCGACTACCTGGTCGACACGCACGATCACCCGGTCTGCAACGCGGTGTGGGATCTCTACGCCTATGCCGTTGAGCGGCTCGGCCAGGTGCCAACGATGATCGAGCGGGACGACAACATTCCGGCGTTACCCGAGTTGTTGGCGGAGCTCGATCAGGCACGCGCCATTGCCTCGCGTGCAGTCTCTACCAAGGTGGCCGCATGACCTCGTTGCTTGATCAGCAGCGCGTATTTCGCGCCAGCCTGCTTGCCGAGACTTGCCCGCAAGCGCTGCTCGCAGCCGGCCGCACGCCGGTCGAGGCGCGCTTTGCGATCTACGCCAATGCCTATCGTGGCCGCATGGTCGCCGCGCTGCGCGATAACTACCCGGTGCTTGCCGCAGCACTTGGGGATGAGGCCTTCGCGAACCTGGGCGTGGACTACCTCCGCGCCCACCCATCACGACATCCGTCGATCCGGTGGTTCGGCGACGCCCTGTACGATTTCGTCACCCGTGAGCCGCAAGCACTACCTCACCCTGCCCTGGCCGACCTGATCCGCATGGAGTGGGCTGTGCGGCACGCTTTTGACGCCGCGGATTGTGCGATATCCGACCTGGAGGAGCTGGCGGCCTATCCACCCGACCACTGGCCATCTTTACGGTTCGCAGTGCATCCAAGCGTATCCCTGCTGACACTTGAATGGCTGATCGAACCGCTCTGGCACCAATTGCAAGCCAACCCGGATACCGAAAGCGAAGCGCCCGAGCGTTCGCCGCACGCGTTGCTGGTCTGGCGACAAGGGCTCGCAGTGCAATTCCGCAGCCTCAGCGCACCCGAAGCCAAACTGCTCGATGCGCTGGGTGCCGGGGAAACGCTCGGCTTCGCCTGCGAACATGCCTTTCCGAGCCAACTGGCCGACACCGCCGCCCAGGATGTCTTGCACACGCTCTCCGCGCTTATCCAGCAAGGTGTATTGATCCTGCAAGGCGAGTGAGGCGGGCCATTTCATCCCCCTGTTGCGCGAGGCGAGGCATACTGCCGCTCCCTCAAGCAAGACGGTTTGATCAGATGAAATCCATTTGCGTCTTCTGCGGTGCACGGTCTGGCACGCGCCCGGTATATCGGCAATCCGCCATCGCACTCGGCAAACTGCTCGCCGAACAAGGCATCGAACTCGTGTGGGGTGGAGGAGACATCGGCCTGATGGGCATCGTGGCCGATGCGAGCCTCGAGTCGGGTGGGCGCGCTTTCGGCGTGATCCCCGATTTCATGGTTGAACGCGAACTGCAACACCGCGGCGCGACCGAGATGGTGGTCGTAGACTCCATGCACACGCGCAAGGCGGCGATGGCTGATCGAGCCGAAGGTTTCATCGCCCTCCCCGGCGGCTACGGCACGCTGGATGAGCTATTTGAAATCCTCACCTGGGGCCAACTCCACATCCACCGCAAGCCGATAGGTTTGCTCAACGTGGAAGGCTTCTACGAGCCGCTGCTTGCCATGGTGCGGCACATGGTCAAGGAAGGCTTCGTGAAGCCGGAGAACCTCGATCTGTTCTGCGTCGGCGATACGCCAGCAGCCCTGCTGGCCGCGATGCGTGCGTGGCGCGCGCCGGCTGGCGACTGGGTGCCACCTCTGAGCCCCCAACAGGGCTGATCGGCGCTACGCGGCGCCGTCACATTGCCGTGATACACGCCGGCCAGAATCAGGGCATTGTCGGAGACGATGCCCATGTACAGCAGCGAACGACTGATCCTGTTTGACGCAGACGGCACCACCGTCGATGCCTTCGCGGCGATCGATCTCGCCTTTGCCCGCCATGGCATGGAAATTGGCGACCTCGAACGCTTCCAGAAGCGGCGCAAGCTCTTCAAGTACCTTGGCGGGATCAAGGAGTTTCCGGGCAACCTCAAGAAGCAGTTCGGCAAGCAGACCCGCAAGCAGGTGCTGGCAACGCTGACCGACATCTATCGCGACGAGGCCAGACTCTATCCCGGCATGGCCGAGCTGCTACGCGAGCTGATCGCTACTCCGGGCCTGCGGGTCGGCCTCGTCACCCGCAACGTCACCTTCGAACCTGCGCACACGCTGCGGCGCCTGTTTGCGCGGCACGATGTGGACATGACTGCGCTGGACTTCGTTGCATGCCTTGCCCTCGGCGATGATAAGCGCCACACATTCCGCGCGGCGCGCGAGCGCTTCGGCGTCAACCCGGCGCGCAGCTATGCGTGTGGCGACGAATTCAGCGACTTCACTGCTGCGGTGGCCGCCGGCATGCACCCTTTCATCGCAGCCTACGGGTTTGAGGACCACAAGCGCCTGACGAAGAAGTTCGATGTCCCGGAGGAACTGATTTCCCGCACCCCAACGGAGATCTGCTCGCGGGTGCGCAACGCGCTGGATCTGGAGCCGGCGGGCACCCCTGAGACCGAAGCTGGCAAAAAGTAAAAATGTCCGCGGCACGACCGCTGCCTTTGCATTCAGTCCGTTTGTGAAACAAACTCTCAGGTCATGACGACCCGACACAGTCACGCCGGCACGCCGAACCTGCTCCATTCGCTGATCGAGCCGCGCGCGCTGCTCGAAATTGCAGCACTGCCCGCCGGTCTGCCGCTGCTTGCCAGCGCAGAGCGAGGCGATGGCCACCCTGTCTTGCTGCTGCCCGGCTTCCTCGGCGACGAAGGCTCCCTGCTCGCGCTCAAGTACTTCCTGCGCAACCGTGGCTACGACGTCCAAACCTGGGGCCTCGGGCGTAATCTTGGCTTCCAGAACCGTCACGCCAATGCCTTGCAGCAGAAGATCCGCTTCATGCACTTCAAAAGTGGCCGCAAAGTAAGCCTGGTCGGCTGGAGCCTCGGCGGCATGTTCGCCCTGTATGGCGCAAAATCAGCGCCGGAATGTGTGCGCAACATCATCACCCTGGGCAGCCCTGTCAGCATGGGGCCCGAAGGCAGCCAGTCCCCGCCGCTGGTAAAAGCCATTTATCGACTGATCGCCCACCCGCTTGGCACGCACGGCCACCTGGCGCAGCCCAAAGCGCGCGACCTGCGTGAGCAGAAACGGATGCCGATTCCGATGAGTTGCCTGTATTCGCTCAGCGACGGCGTGGTGCCGCCACAAGAGGCCACCATCGATGGCGACCCAACGCTGCACGAAAACATTCGCGTACCGGGCAGCCACCTTGGTCTGGCCTTCAACGCTGTTGTGCTCAACATCGTGGCCGATCGGCTCGCACAACCGGAAGACGACTGGCACCCTTACGAACCGAGCGGCTTGTCCGGCCGCCTCTACCGGCTGTTGACCCACAAGTCACTGCCGATCTGAAGTCACAACGACGCCATGCGACAACTCAGCGAACACGATGCCACTTTCCTGTACTCGGACTCGGCGCATGCCAACTCCAACGTCACGCTGATCCACATCTACGATCAGTCGACGGCGCCCGGCGGGCGGGTTCGCTTCAAAGACATCCTCGCGCACATCGAAGGCCGCCTTCACCGCTCGCCCATCTTCCGGCAGAAGCTCAAACGCCTGCCCTTCGACTTCGATTTTCCGTACTGGGTCGAAGACGACAACTTCGATCTGGAATTCCACGTCCGCCGTGCTCAAGCTCTCGC
>JAJZLD010000237.1 GCA_021803785.1 Pseudomonadota bacterium
GCAATCACCTGCTCAAGCGTCTGGAGCCCAAGGGCATCGTCGGTCTGGCTTACTGGGACAACGGTTTCAAAGACTTTTCGGCGAACAAGCCGCTGAAAACGCCGGCGGACTTCAAGGGCCTCAAGATGCGCATCCAGTCGTCCAAGGTGCTCGACTCGGAGATGCGGGCGCTCGGCGCCAATCCGCAGGTCATCGCGTTCTCCGAGGTCTACCAGGCGCTGCAGACCGGCGTCGTGGACGGCACCGAAAATCCGCCCTCCAACTTCTACACCCAGAAGATGCATGAGGTTCAGAAGTTCGTAACCCAAAGCGGCCACGGCTACCTCGGCTACGCGGTGATCGTGAACAAGAAGTTCTGGGAAGGTTTGCCGGCCGACATCCGCGCCCAGTTGGAGGACGCGATGGCGCAAGCCACCCGCTATGCCGACGCGGTGGCGCAGAAAGAGAACAACGATGCCATGGAGGCCGTGAAAAAATCAGGCAAGACGCAAGTCGTTGCACTGTCGCCCGCAGAGAAGGCCGAACTGAAGAGGGTGCTGCTCGCGGTGCATAAGGAGCAGGAGTCGCGTGTCGGCGCCGAACTGATCAAGGCAATCTATAAGGAGACCGGGTTCAACCCGGTCAAGCCCTAAACCCGTTTCGGGGCGGCGCGCGGCGGTTTGGGGGGCTGCCGCGCGCTCGCTGCCCGCCCGGCCGTATCTGGCCGATTCTTATCCGGAGACATCCAATGAAGATCCTCGATCACATCGAGGAATGGTTGATCGCGACCCTGATGGGCGCGGCCACGGTGATCATCTTTGTCGCCGTGCTGCATCGTCACCTGTCCGGTTTCGCCATTCCCGGGCTGCAGGACTGGCTACTGTCGATCAACCTTTCCTGGGCGCAGGAGCTGTGCATCATCATGTTCGTCTGGATGGCCAAGTTCGGCGCCGCCTATGGTGTGCGAACCGGCATCCATGTCGGCGTGGATGTGCTGATCAACCGACTCGATGATCGGAAGCGTGCAAAGTTCGTGCTCTTCGGTCTGTGCGCCGGTGCGTTCTTCACCGGCATCGTTGCCACGCTGGGAGCGCGCTTCGTGTGGGAGAACGGTCTCCATCACGCGTTGTTCACCAAGCTGGGCATTCCCGGTGACACCTTTGAAGGGCCGACCACGCCAGACCTCGAGTGGCCGACCTGGATCGTCTACTCGGCGATCCCGCTCGGCTCTGGCCTGATGTGTTTGCGCTTTCTTCAAGTGGCGCGGGCCTTCGTCAAGACCGGCGAGTTGCCGCACCACGATCACGGTCACGTCGATGGGCTGGAGGACGAGCCCGACGAGAAGCTGCCGTCGGTTGGCGAAGCCTTTGCGGAAGGGGAGGACATCGCTCATGGCTACGGCGGCTCGCGCCGCTTCAAGGCGGCTCGGCAACGCGACGACGAGGAGGGCAAGCAATGAGCGCGCTCATCATCTTCGGCCTGCTGCTGGCGCTGATGCTCACAGGCATGCCGATCTCGATCTCGCTCGGCCTGACCGTGCTGACCTTTCTCTTCACGATGACCACGGTGCCGATTGAATCGGTTGCACTGAAGCTCTTCACCGGCATCGAGAAGTTCGAAATCATGGCGATTCCGTTCTTTATCCTGGCCGGCAACTTCCTCACGCACGGCGGCGTCGCGCGGCGGATGATCAATTTCGCCACTTCGATGGTCGGTCACTGGTACGGCGGCCTTGGGCTTGCGGGCGTGATGGCCTGCGCACTGTTCGCTGCGGTGTCTGGTTCGTCACCGGCGACGGTGGTGGCGATCGGGTCGATCCTGCTGCCGGCCATGGTCAAGGCTGGCTTTCCGAAGCGCTTTGGCGCCGGTGTCATCACCACCTCGGGCGCGCTGGGCATCCTGATCCCGCCGTCCATCGTGATGGTGATGTACTCGGTTGCGACCAACACCTCGGTCGGCGCGCTGTTCATGGCGGGCGTGGTGCCGGGCCTGATGCTGGCGGGTTTTCTTGGCTTTACCACCTGGTACCGTGCGCGCAAGTTCGGCTACCCGCGGCAGGCCAAGGCAAGCTGGCGCGAGCGGTTCAAGGCGTTTCGCGAGTCGATGTGGGGGCTTTTCCTGATCATCGTCGTGATGGGCGGCATCTACACCGGCATGTTTACGCCGACCGAGGCGGCCGCGATGAGCGCGGTGTATGCCTTCATCGTCGCGGTCTTTGTTTACAGGGACATGCCGCTCGCCGGCGTGCGCAAGGTGCTGCTCGACTCGGCGAACATGAGCGCGATGCTGCTCTACATCATCACGAACGCGGTGCTGTTCTCCTTCATCATGACCAACGAGAACATTCCGCAGCAGCTTGCCGACTGGCTTTTGGCTCAAGGTCTTGGCCCGATTGCCTTCCTGCTTGCGGTGAATGTGCTGCTGCTGGTGGCCGGAAACGTGATGGAACCCTCGTCGATCGTGCTGATCATGGCGCCGATCCTGTTCCCGGTGGCGGCTAAGCTGGGCATCCATCCGGTGCATTTCGGCATCCTCATGACGGTGAACATGGAGGTCGGCATGTGCCATCCACCGGTAGGGCTCAACATGTACGTAGCCTCGGGCATCACGAAGATGGGCATTACCGAGCTGACGGTGGCGGTGTGGCCCTGGCTGCTGACGATGCTGATCTTCCTTGGCTTGGTGACCTATGTGCCGACGCTGTCGCTGTGGTTTCCGCGCGTGCTGGGCATGCTCCAGTAGTTGGCTGTGGTTGAAGCAAAATCGGGCGCCAGTGGCGCCCGATTTCTTTGCCGCTACGATGCACGCGGAATCGTTGCAGCCTGATCAAAGCGCCGCAATGCGTCGATCTTCGTTTCGATCTGCATGAACCTAAGAACCGCAGCTGAATTCAAGAGGGCAAAAAAAGCGAACCTTCGGTTGACGGTGGCAACATCTTGCTTACGGTCGCGATTCCAACCAGGCTAGCGAATCGGTGCAACCAGCGCCGGCGAACCGAACTCAACCAGATTTGCGTTGGACTTCGCAAACCACTTGCGCCAGAACGATTCGAGAGACGCTATTGTCTTCGGATCACGGTAGACGCCCTTCGTGCCCGCCTTGTCTTCTTGGATCAGCCCCGCACCCAGGACAAAGACCCTCGCACCGCCGAAGTCAGCAAACATCTGGTTGCTGGCCATGATCTTCATTTCTTGCTCGGGATCGATCTTGCGGACGCCGTTCTTCGCGTAGAAGCTGCTGATCGAAGAGTTTTCGAGCATGTCCGACGCCAAGAAAACGATCTTGTCCTTGGCCGACGATTGCTTCACCCGGCCGGCGATCTCCTTGAGGCTACCAACAATGTCCGACTTCGAAATGTCCGAACTGGAGCTCTCGAAGACCGACTTCAGCGCCTTTCCGACAGCCACTGTTGCGTGCTTAGGAGCGAGCGCCATGCACTGGTCGAACTTACTCAGGCTCTGCTTCGGAATGTCGTTCCGACTCTCCACGCTGAGTGGTGGTTCGATCAGACCTGAACTGAGGACATTGACGTAGTGTCCTTGCACGAATGCGGAGAACTCGAAGATAGTGAATGCCTTGCCTGGTGCCAGGAACGGGCGAATGTTGTCTGCGATCTGCTGCTTGAGCTTGGCATCAAACGGTGTCGTTTGATCCACTGCCACAAAGATCTCAACATCCGCGGGTGCAGTTGGCGCCGCGATGTGGGCATACGCCCTGCAGCTTGGAACCACGTTTTCCTCCGCAACTGCGGCCTGACACAGCCACAGCGCGGAAGCAGTTAGTACTACCGATTTCAGACTCACAGCAGATCATCCATTTCCGACGCCAACTTTGCCTGTGCTGCCGCAGCTTGGGCGTCCTTGCGAGCACGTAGGAAGTTTTTGATGGCTTCTTGGGCAGCAACGGGTTGCTGCGCAATGAAGGCGAGCTTCTGGGCTTTGTCTGCGATGGCGTCCAGTTTCGCAACCAATGCCTCCACTTGCGCCTCACCACTGGCCTCAGCCTGCTTGGCAGAAGATGGGAGCGGAGCCATGTCGGCCAGGGGTTTCGGAGACGGTTCGAGCACGGGGGGGGAAACGGGTGGCGCCATACGGGCGGCATGTTGTTGCAACAGTGCTTGGTTTTGCTCAGTACTTGCATATTGCCGCGCACGCTCCTCGTCGAGGAACTTGTAGAAGTTTCCGCTCAGATGGATGCCTTGGTTCCCGTGCTTAGCGTTTCGATCCATAAGGCGCTGCTGCAGCGTCTCAAGTTTCGCTTGGGCGGTGTCGGCAATGCGTGCTACGTGTTCGCGGACATCGCCGTACGTTGCAAAACGGCCACGGCCAATCGCACGGTAAGCCTCGCGGCTATTTGCCCCAGCAAAGCCCCACTTGAAACCGAACACGATGCCAAGTAACTGGAGGAACAAGAACACAAAGGCCAGAACGATGAACGTGCCCCAACCGCCGACGCGATCAATTTGCACGCCGTCTTCGATTGCCTTTTTGTCGGCCGCCTGGTCTTGCGCCTTATCAGCGTCCGGCAACTGAATCTGGGACATGTCGAGACCGTCGCTTGGCGCCGCTGCTGCGTTTGCCAGCTGACCGGTGACGGCTTGGTGCAGCTGCTTCTCAAGCACTTCGCCACGCACAAACGTTGCGCCGACCGCAGCAATGACGACGAAGATGGCTGTGGCGATTGTGATCTTGTACGACGCGTGAGTGCCAACGCGGTTCACCAGTTGTGTGTAGGGCGGAGCCCCGTCGTCCTTCGACTGGTCGTGCGCCAGAGGAATTTCACCGGTAGAAAAGGTCCCCTTGCGGCCGTTCTCAATCCACTCTTGTCGACAGCGCGCGATCCGGCTCGACTTATAGAGCTCATGGCCAGAGAGGTGAGTAAAGGCGACCAAAATCACGGAGATCAAGAAGGCGATACCGTAAGCACCAGTCTGCTGAAGGTTCTCGCTCGCGCCCGGCAACGTATAGCCAGCCAGAACATAGGCAAAACCCATCGCCTCAACGAAGACCATTGCGGCATTCAAGACCCAAATCCACCACGGGGTGTCGTGGCGTCCGTTGTCGCCCGCCTTGGTCAGGTAGGAGATCTTCTGTTGGAAGTCATGTTCATCAGCAACACGGATGAACTTCTTGTAATCGCGGCAAAGTGCGCGCTCAGCCTTGAACCAGTCCGGGTTTGAGTGATCCCGGTTCAAATCCCTCGACAGCGATGCGATGCGACCGATGACCGGAAACGAGTACCAGGTGTTGTGCCACCACCATACGATCTTCTCCCAAAGCACGACGATTACACACAGAGCAACCATTACGCTCACTGCGCTCCAGG
>JAJZLD010000238.1 GCA_021803785.1 Pseudomonadota bacterium
TGATGTGGTGGGGTGGCGCCGGGCGTTCACTTTGGCGCTCGGGTGGTGCGGCGCGGCAGGCGCGCCCATACTGCCGGCGCTGCCACGGTTTCCAGGAGTCTTCAGATGAGTTCAACAGTGCGAGTCGGCATCGTCGGCTTCGGTTTTGCGACTGCTACCTTCCATGCGCCGTTGATCGCTTCGGTGCCGGGTTTGGCGCTGGTTGCCATGTCCAGCAGCGATCCGGCCAAGGTGCTCGTTGCGTGGCCGCAGGTCGAGGTGTGTGAGTCACCGGATGCGTTGTTCGCGCGGCCGGATATCGACCTCGTCGTGATTCCGACGCCCAACGAGACCCACTACCCGCTTGCCGTGAAGGCGTTGGCTGCCGGCAAGCATGTTGTGGTCGACAAACCCTTCACGCTGGATGCGCGCGAGGCGCGAGACCTGATCGCCCGCGCCGAATCCGCGGGCCGTGTGTTGTCGGTTTTCCACAACCGCCGGTGGGATGCCGATTTCCTCACCGTGCAGAAGGTGCTGGCGTCAGGCGAGCTGGGGCGCGTGGCGCACTTCGAATCGCATTTCGATCGCTACCGGCCGCAGGTGCGTCAGCGCTGGCGCGAATCCGGCGCGCCGGGTAGCGGGCTCTGGTACGACCTCGGCTCCCATCTGCTGGATCAAACCCTGCAGCTGTTCGGTACGCCCCAGACGATTTCGCTCGACCTGGCAAAGCAACGCGATGGCGCTGCTGCGGACGACTGGTTTCATGCCGTCCTGCGTTACGACACGCTCCGCGTGATCCTGCATGGCAGTGCGCTGGTTCCGGAACTCGGGCCGCGCTACCTGCTGCACGGAACGCTCGGCAGCTTTACGAAGTATGGGCTTGATCCGCAGGAAGACGCGCTGAAGCAGGGTGGTCGGCCCGGTGGCGCCGATTGGGGCATCGATCCGCGGCCGGGTGTTCTCACGGTCAGTTCGGGCGACACCCTGATTCCGCGTCAGTACGCCGGCGAACGGGGCGACTACAGCCGCTACTACGCCGCGGTGCGCGACGCGATCCTGCTGGGCACGCCGAACCCGGTGCCGGCGCGCGATGCGCTCAAAGTGATGCAGTTGATCGAGCTTGGGCTGGTGGCCTTCCGCGACGGGCGTGTCGCCCGCGTCGGCGAACTCGGTTGAGGCGTGCGATGGACTTCGAAAACGAACTGGAAAAACTCGCGCGACAGGAAGAGGCTCTCATCTTCCCAGCCTTCGACGAAGACATTGCATGGCGCTTGGGTGAGGCGCTGCGGGTGCGCGCGAAGGCTGCTGGCCAGGCGGTGACGATCGTCATCCGCCGAGGTGAGGACATCGTGTTCCTGCACGCCATGCCGGGCACCTCGCCGGCCAATGCAGACTGGGCGCGCCGCAAGCACAACGTGGTCGCGCTGATGCAGCGCAGCTCCTACGCGGTATCGCTGGAGTGCCGCCGCGACGGCAAGGGGCTGGACGAAAAGATGGGCCTGCCGCTGCGCGACTACGCCTGGCACGGCGGCTGTTTCCCGATCCGCGTTGCCGCCGCTGGGATGATCGGCACCGTCACGGTGTCGGGGCTGCCGCAGCGCGCGGATCACGAACTGGTTGTGGCGGGGCTGGCGCAGTTACTCGGTCACGACGAGGCGACGCTCGCGCTGGATTGATCCGCCTCGGGTGGTCATGCCTCAATGGCCCTAGACTCGCGGCTTATTTGCGGAGCTGCCGCGCATGACGTGGGCTCCGATCCGCTGCTCGCCCCGATCATGCGCATCGAAATGGGCAGATCTCATCCCGCAACAGTGGGGCTGTGGCGGGCCGGTACAATGTTGGCTTTCCTGCACGGCCGTGCCTCATGACTTCGCTTCTCGACAACCTCAACCCCGAACAGCTCGCCGCCGTGACGCTGCCGCCGCAGCCGGCGCTGATTCTTGCCGGGGCCGGCTCGGGCAAGACGCGGGTGCTGACCACACGCATCGCCTGGTTGATCTCCACCGGTCAGACCACGCCGCATGGCCTCCTGGCGGTGACCTTCACCAACAAGGCGGCGAAGGAGATGCTCGCGCGCCTGTCGGCGATGTTGCCGATCAATACCCGCGGCATGTGGATCGGTACCTTCCACGGCCTGTGCAACCGGCTTCTGCGCGCGCACTACCGCGACGCCGGCCTGCCGGAAACCTTCCAGATCCTCGATTCGGCCGACCAGCTTGCAGCGATCAAGCGGCTGTTAAAGGCGCTCAACGTGGATGACGAAAAGTATCCGCCGCGCGATCTGCAGCACTTCATCAACGGCAACAAGGAGGCCGGCGTGCGCGCAGACGCCGCCGAGGCCTGGGACGACTGGACGCGCAAGAAGGTGGCGCTGTACGCCGAGTACGAACGCCAGTGCCAGAAGGAGGGCGTGGTCGACTTCGCCGAACTGCTGCTGCGCGCCTACGAGTTGTTGACCCGTAATGAACCGCTGCGTGCGCATTACCAGAGCCGCTTCCGCCACATCCTGGTCGACGAGTTCCAGGATACGAACCGCCTGCAGTACCTGTGGCTGAAGTTGCTCGCTGGCCACGGTGGCCCGGCGCCGGCGGCGGTATTCGCGGTGGGCGACGATGACCAGTCGATTTACGCTTTCCGCGGCGCGGACGTTGGCAACATGCGCGACTTCGAGCGCGAGTTTGCGGTGAAGAGCGTGATTCGGCTGGAGCAGAACTACCGTTCGCACGGCAACATCCTCGACGCGGCGAACGCGATCATCGCGAACAACAGCCGCCGCCTGGGCAAGAACCTGTGGACCGAGGCTGGCGCGGGCGAGCCGATCCGGCTGTACGAGGCGCTCACCGACATGGACGAGGCCCGCTGGATCGTCGAAGAAATCCAGTCGCTGATCAGAGACGGCGCGGCGCGATCGGACATCGCGCTGCTCTACCGCAGCAACGCGCAGTCGCGGGTGTTGGAGCATCAGCTCTTTTCCAACGGCATTCCGTACCGGGTATACGGCGGCCTGCGCTTCTTCGAGCGCCAGGAGATCAAGCATGCGCTGGCCTACCTGCGGCTGATCGCGAATGCGGACGACGACACGGCGTTTGCGCGCGTGGTCAATTTCCCCACGCGAGGCATCGGCGCCCGCTCGCTGGAATTGCTCGCTGACTCGGCGCGCACGTACAACACCAGCCTCTACGCCACGGTGCCGCATCTGGCGGGGCGCCCGGCGGCCTCGCTCGCGGTGTTCGTGCGCCTGATCGAAGACATGCGACGGGCCACGCGCGATCTGCCGTTGCCCGAAGTGATCGACCATGTGCTGGAACACTCCGGCCTGCGCGCGCACTACCGCGCCGAGCGCGAAGGCGAAGAGCGCCTCGCCAACCTCGATGAACTGCTGAACGCCGGCGCGAACTTCGTTTCGGAAGCCGAAGACCCGACGCTCACCGGCTTCCTCGCACATGCCTCGCTTGAAGCCGGCGAGCACCAGGCCGATGCCGGGCAGGATGCAATCCAGCTGATGACGGTGCACGCGGCCAAAGGTCTGGAGTTCGACGCGGTTTTCCTCACCGGGGTTGAAGAAGGGTTGTTCCCGCACGAGAACAGCATCCAGGAAACCGACGGCCTCGAAGAAGAACGACGCCTGATGTATGTCGCGGTCACCCGCGCGCGAAAGCGGCTCTACCTCACGCTGGCGCAAAGCCGAATGCTGCACGGCCAGACCCGCTACTCGCTGAAGTCGCGCTTCATCGACGAGATTCCGCCGCAGCTGATCAAATGGCTCACGCCGCGACAGGCGGCAGCGCGCTACTACGAGCCGTCGCAGGAATCGGCACACCGCTCCCCGCCGCGCACCTCGTCAGCGCCCGCGCGTGATCTGGGGGGATTCCGCATTGGCCAGCTGGTGCGGCATGCGAAGTTCGGCGAAGGCGTGATCGTCTCCGCCGAAGGCAGCGGGGGCGATGCGAAAGTGCAGATCAACTTCGGCGGTGCGCACGGCATCAAATGGCTGATGCTGGCGATGGCAAAGCTCGAAGCCGCGTAGCCTCGGCGCCCGACAAAAAGGCCACCTTCAGGTGGCCTTTTTCAGTTTCGACACCCTGCGGGCGCTTACTTGTCCTTGTCCGACTTGACGGTGTTCGCCCAGTCGTTGAATTCCTTGATGGCGGCGTTGCCCGCTTCGACTTCGGCCTTGTACAGATCGCCAATCGCATTGGCGGCCGATTGACGGGCCTTGATGTAGGCCTCCATACAGCCTTTGTAGGCATCGAAGGCCTTGTTGTAGCTCTTGATCTGCGCGGTCGACGGCTCCAAGCCCAGCGGGCTCGGCTGCTTGCACTCGTGCTTGGGCGGCGGATTGATGGTGACCGGGTCGGCGTGGGCGATGGTGGCCGACAGTGCCAGCGCAGTCGCGGCGATCAGGCGGATGTTCACGGGGGTCTCCTTGTGAGAGCGAAAAACCGCATCCTACTCCGGCCACCGGGGGTGGAACTTGCGCCAGGTCGGCAACTGATTGTGTCGAGGCGACCTGTCAGCGGCCGCTGCGTGCCCGCTCGCGCCATGCGGCAGGCGTCATGCCGTACCAGTCGCGAAAGGCGTGGTTGAACGAGCTTTGCTCGCGGTAACCGAGCAGGAAGGCGACCTCGGTCATCGTCATGCCGGGCTCGCGCAGATATTGTTCGGCCAGTTCGCGCCGGGTGGCATCGAGTACCGTCTGGTAGCTGGTGCCGGCCTCGGCCAGTTTGCGCTGCAGCGTGCGGGGCGTGCTGCCCAGCGCATCGGCTACATCGCCAAGGCGTGCGCTGTCGTGCGCCAGCAGCGCGACGATCTTCTCGCGTACCGCGTTGATGATCTCCGGCTGCCGCGCCTCGCGTTCGCGCGCGGCGAGCAGTTGTTCGGCATGGCGGGCGAGCACCGGGAACAGGCTGGTGTCGGCGTTGGGTACCGGCCAGTCGAGGATTTCAGCGGGGAAGCGCGCGCAGTTCTGCGGCGCATCGAAACGCACCGGCGCACCGAAGAACTGTTCGTAGGCGGGTATCAGCGTGGGGTCGGGCGCCGCATGCGCGAAGGCCACGTCGATCACCGGTACCCGGGTGTGGGCCAGCCAGTTCGCAAAGCTCAGGATGCCCGCCATCACGCTTTCGGGCAGATGGCGGCTGGGCAACGTCGTGAGCCAGGGCGACTCCCACACGTAATGCGCAATTGCGCCGTGTTCTTCGATGCGCGAGCGGCCCAGGTCATGCGCCAGTCCTTCGAAGCGGCGCGTCTGCTCGGTCGCAGCGCGGAAGCTGCGGCAGGAGCACAGCACCAGGCCAAGCACGATCAAAAGTTGCAGA